>JAQVKJ010000042.1:763-8287 GCA_028694715.1 Weeksellaceae bacterium
CTGAAACAGCGACTTTAAATAACTGAAAGTAAGCATTAATTAAATCTTTAAATCATGAAAAATAAGGTTTTTATTTCATTGTTTATCATGTTGATGGCAATGATGACTACGGTTACTTCCTGTTCGGATTTAGAAGAAGTTACTGAAAACACTGAACAGATGAAATCGGTGGAACTCAAAGAAGGTTTTCTTGAAGAAGAAACCCTTTTGGGAGATAACATTTATCTGCCTGAAGGGACACATTGGTACTATACGAATGAACAAAAGAATGAAGTTATTTTTGAATTGCCGAAAGAATATATTTTTCTGCTTAAAAATGTGGAATCGGGAGAATATATTTTGTCAAACAAAGGTGGCGGTTATTCCTGTACTTGTAAGAATGGAGGAAGTTGTACGGTCTTCTACAATAAAAAGTTTGGATATGGATGTCTGCAAAGCACCTGTACAGGCTCATGTGTTGGCAGTGCTGTGTCAACCGAAAGGCCAAATCTTCAAATAGTTGGAGTGTTAAATGCAAATAATGATATGCTGGATGCAAATATTTCTCAAAAGAAAGCAAGCTTATCAAGTGATGGTATGGAAGGTTTTTTCAGAGTAAATGAAGTTAAAGAAGAAATCAAAAGAACCTATGATTTCCTTTATGAAAATATTGAAAAACCCGATTTTGAATCCGGTATTTATAATCCTGATCAGTATCTGTATGCCAAAGTTTTACTTTATGGATTTGAAATAGGAATTATAATTCCAAATGATGCCGGTTTTCTGGAACTGTTACCTAATTTAAACACTCATGCAATTTCCGGATCTGAGGCTCCTTCTTCCTGTAGTTGTAGTGGAGGCTCTCAGGGAGGAAGTTGCAAACTTGAGAAAGTTTCAATTTTGGGCAATGTGACCTATTACTGTACTGGCTGTGCGACTTGTACGATGAATTAACATTATCTTGGATTTGCCCAAAGGAAACCTTCCGGTTGCGGGAAGGTTTTCTTTTTCACTCACTTCTCGGATCTTTCTTCAACCCGATTTTACCGCAACGACTGACTTCCAGCGACGGAAAGCCAAAATCGACCACTACTTTTCCTTCAAGCAAATAAAGACCCTCGCCGCGCAGCGGATATTTTTTGAGTGAAGCCGGAAAATGAACGGTGTCAAAAAAATCACCTTCAGCATCGAAGAAAGTACCAAACTTCATCAGCTGACCATTTTTTGTTCGTGTCTTTTTTGCTGTAACAAATTCGCCGACCATTCGTATTGTCTTTCCTCGAAAACCGAATGTCTCTATAGATTCTATATGCTTTTATTTCAGAAATATCATCGTGTTCTTTCATCAGTCTTCCCACTTCCTGATAGAATCCTTTCATTTGATTTTCAATGACTTTGAAATCTTCTTTATGTGAATTGAACCACTCACGGTTGTTGTTTTTCCTTAATTTATCCAGAAAAACCAATGCTTCTTTTGGAATTGTTCTCATAGGTTAAAGTTAAAAAAGATATTCCGAACGAAAAAGAAGGTATGAATGCGCTCCCAAGCTGTATTAAACAAAAAAAGAGCATGATTTAAAATTTAAATCACACTCTCATGAGAAAGTTATAGATAGTAAGTAGTTAGGGACAAGTTGTAAATAAATCTACTTTAAGTAATTCAAAGAACAATTTAAAAATGTCTTTAACTTTTTTAACACTACAAAATTCCAACAATAATTTCAAATCATTGCAAGGTAAACGCACTAAATTTAGAGGGGATTATTCCCTTATTTTTGCTACAACCAATAAGAAAGCCCGTTTCATATTTTGACTTAAAACCGAAATTATCTAAATTTATCCAAAAATCTACTCAAATGAATTATTACAAAATCAGAAACCTTGAGCAATATATCAAAGCTTACAAAAAATCCGTCAAAGACCCAGAAAATTTCTGGGGAAATATAGCCGAGAAAAATTTTATTTGGTACCAGAAATGGGACAAAGTTTTGCACAACGACATGCTGAACGGTGATGTCAAATGGTTTGTAAACGGAAAACTCAACATGAGCCGCAATTGTCTGGATCGTCATCTGAACAAAAACGGAGACAAAACCGCCATTATTTTTGAACCGAACAATCCTGAAGAACCGGCAGAACACATAAGTTACAGTGAATTGCACAAAAGGGTTTGTAAAATGGCCAATGTACTCAAAGACAATGGCGTCAAGAAAGGAGATCGTGTCTGTATATATCTCCCAATGATTCCGGAACTCCCGGTGGCCATGCTCGCCTGTGCAAGAATAGGAGCCATCCACTCGGTGGTGTTTGCAGGATTTTCAGCCAGCTCACTTTCGTCCAGAATTCAGGATTTGGAATGCAAAATGTTGATTACCGCTGACGGTGGTTTTAGAGGTAGTAAAACAATTGACTTAAAGGGAATTGCAGACGAGTCCCTCAAAAGTTGCCCAACGGTTGAAAGTGTTTTGGTCGTAAAGCGAATCCACTCAGAAATCCCGTTGGAGCAGGGCAGAGACCAATGGCTTCAACCATTGTTGGACAATGCTTCAGAAGATTTTGTGTCTGAAATCATGGACGCCGAAGACCCGCTTTTTGTGCTTTACACTTCGGGTTCGACCGGCAAACCCAAAGGAATGGTACACACCACAGCCGGGTATATGATTTACACAGCTTATACTTTCCAAAATGTATTTAATTATAGAAAAAAAGATGTTTTTTGGTGTACTGCCGATATCGGATGGATTACAGGCCATTCCTACATCGTTTACGGACCACTGCTGAACGGTGCCACCACTATACTTTTTGAAGGCATTCCTTCTTATCCAGATTCAGGCAGATTCTGGGATGTGGTGGACAATCACAAAGTTACTCAGCTATATACTGCTCCTACCGCCATCCGTGCACTGGCCAAAGAAAGCCTGAGTTTTGTTGACTCACATGATTTGTCATCACTCAGAGTATTGGGTTCGGTGGGAGAACCCATCAATGAGGAAGCTTGGCATTGGTACAACAACAATATCGGCAAACAAAAATGTCCGATTGTGGACACTTGGTGGCAAACCGAAAACGGAGGTATTCTGATTTCACCACTGCCGTTCATCACACCCACCAAACCGACTTATGCCACCATGCCGCTGCCGGGAATACAACCGGTGTTGATGAACAACAAAAGAAATGAAATTGAAAACCACCACGAAGAAGGAAGTCTTTGCATCAAATTTCCATGGCCAGGAATGGCAAGAACCATTTGGGGAAATCATCAGAGGTTTCTCGATACTTATTTTTCTGCATTCAGAGGAAAATATTTTTCGGGCGATGGTGCACTCAAAGACGAAGTCGGTTATTACAGAATCATCGGACGGATTGACGATGTCATCATTGTGTCGGGACACAACATCGGTACTGCACCCATCGAAAATGCAATCAACGAACACCCGGCAGTAGCTGAATCAGCCATAGTGGGTTATCCGCACGACATCAAAGGAAACGCATTGTATGGTTATGTAATGCTCAAAGAAACCGGAGAAGTCAGGGACAAAAATAACCTGAGGAGAGAAATCAACGATTACATCGCAAATTTTGTAGGTCCCATTGCCAAACTCGATAAAATTCAATTTGTGGAAGCATTGCCCAAAACCCGCTCAGGAAAAATCATGCGAAGGATACTTAGAAAAATCGCTTCATCGGAATTCGATAGCTTGGGCGATATTTCAACCTTGCTAAACCCCGAGTCGGTGGAACAAATTATCAATGAACGGATAGAATAAAAATAAATCGGAATAAATATTGATTGAACTGTGCTCGTACAGTCATTATGAAAGAGTTTTCATTACTTTTCTGTATTTTTTTGTTGTGCTACAATTTGAAAATCAGTGCACAAGAGCAGTCGTATTCATTCCCAAAAATTGAAACCTATATTAATGTTCCGATTTCTATACCACTTACCGAAATCAATTCATTGATAAATAAATCGGTGAAAGGCGTCATTTATGAAGACAATTCATTTACGGACAACGACAATGACCAGTTCAAAGTCAAAGTAATCAAAAACGGAGAAATCTCACTGACCGCTCAGAAAGGCAATAACTTGCTGATAAGCGTTCCACTGAAAATATGGGCAGAAAAAGGCTATGGCGCATTTGGCCATTACGCATATCAGAAAACAAATTTTGAAGTGAAAATGAAATTCATTGCATCAGTGGTTTTCAAAAATGATTGGACGATTGCTTCCTACACCATTGACCACGGATTCGAATGGATTGAAAAACCAGTGTTGAACTTCGGCGGTGTAAGAATCCCGATTACAACTCTTGTGGAATCTTCACTCAAAGAGAAACAACAAGAATTTACCACAGTCATCGATAAAAACATTGCCGAAAGCATTGAATTGAAGCCACATTTGTTAAATATCTGGAATCAATTTACCATG
This sequence comes from Weeksellaceae bacterium, assembly GCA_028694715.1. Classification (GTDB taxonomy): domain Bacteria; phylum Bacteroidota; class Bacteroidia; order Flavobacteriales; family Weeksellaceae; genus Moheibacter. The sequence goes on from JAQVKJ010000042.1 coordinate 5,172, forward strand.
CCTTTTCAGATTTCTGAAGAATACAATAGCTGGTTGAAACTCACTCCTTTTTCGGTGGATATGTCGCCTGTGAAAATTAATCCGGAATTAATTAAAACCGATATCTCCATCAAGCTGTTTTCTGAAACCTTCGTAGGATACATTCCCGCTCCCTCTCCGTTGGCAATGGATTTACCTGATTTTAATTTAATGGAAGAATCGCCCAGGAATTTCCATCTCAGAACCACAGCCAATGTCCCTTATGAACAAGCCACAAACATTGCGAGGCAACAATTCGTGAATTATGAATTTGAAATGGCAGAAAACAAAATGGTCAGAATTGATGACATCAAAGTGTATTATGAGCATCAGGAAATAGCCATCGAAGTAGATACAAGTGGCGAGCTAAAGGGAAAGATAATCATCAGTGGAAAGCCTTATTATGATGAAAAATCACGAAAAATCAAACTCCGAAATTCAAGACTCAAGGTGAAAACAAGCAATCTGCTTCATAAAGCTGCTCTGCTGTTTTTTAAAGGAAAAATCAGAAAAACCATTGTGGAGGAGTACGGCATTCCACTCAGCGAAATAGAAGATGAGGCAAAAAAAGGCCTGCTTCTTAGTTTTAACAAAGAATATTATCCAGGTATTTTTCTTAAAGGAAGGGTATTAGAATTAAAACCCGAACAAATCCTGTTGTTTGAAGATTACATTACTGTGGTCATCCGTACCCATGCCAACCTTAGGCTGGATGTGAAAGAACTCAATTTTTAATCCGCTCCGACCGCTCATCTGTCATTGTTTTTTATCTTTGCTTCAAACACCAAAAGTTTGAAATTTAATATCACAGTTCTCTTATTGATTTTTATGATTGTTCTCGGCATACTGCTCAATCTGAACATAGGCTCCTCAGACATCAGACTTTTGGATTGGAGACAAAATCCGGTTGCCGCTCAGTTGATTCTCGATTTCAGACTTCCCAAAACGATTGCGGCAATTTTAGCGGGAATTGCACTTCCGGTAAGCGGGCTTTTATTGCAGGAGTTATTCAGAAATCCATTGGCCGATCCATCGGTTTTGGGAATAACTTCCGCTTCGGGTCTGGGCGTGGGAATGGTGATTTTTCTTTCTTCCGTTTTGGGATTGAGTTCCATGCTGAATAATCCTTGGTTGCTTTGTCTGGCTTCATTTTGTGGTGCCATGCTGGGGCTTATGATCATCGTTTTCTTTTCTTCAAGATTAAATTCCACAGCGGGATTGATCATCGTCGGGATGATGGTGGCAGGGCTGGCTTCGGCGCTGATCGGAGTGCTTCAGTTTTTCGCTCCCTCCGAAAAAATCAAAACCTATCTCATCTGGACTTTTGGTTCGATGTCCGGACTTTCCTGGACGCAAATTTTGGTCTTTTCATTGATGGTTTTAGTTGGAATTTTGATTTCCATTTTGAGTTTTAAAGGAATTTCGGGAATGCGTTTGGGCGAAAATTATGCGCATACAATGGGCGTAAACATCAAAAAAACACGCTGGCTGATTTTGATTTCTTCTGCCATTTTAACCGCTTCCGCAACGGCTTTTGTGGGTCCGGTGGCATTTATTGGATTGGCCATTCCGCACATTTGCCGGATTTTATTCAAACGAACCGAAATCATACAATTATATAGTTTGGTGGTCCTGACGGGAATTTTGTCGATGCTATTATTTCTGTGGATTTCACAGATTTTTCCGAATGGAACTTTGCCGATTAACATCATTACTTCGCTCATCGGAGCACCGATTGTGATGAGCATTTTGATGAACCGCAAACAATATTCGATGTAAATTGTACTGAAATGAACAATGAATTCATCCATATCAAAAATCTTTCAATCGGATATTCCCAAGCGGTTTGTTCCGGAATTTCGGTTGTGGTAAAAAAGGGCGAACTCGTTGGTTTGGCCGGAAAAAACGGTTCGGGAAAAAGTACGCTCATCAAATCCATTTTGGGTTTATTACCCGTTTTAAATGGTAAAATCGAAATCAATTCGGAAAATATTCAGCATTGGGATGTTCAAAAAAGGGCACGAGAAATCGCAGTGGTTTTTTCACGACTTAGTCAAACGCCCGGAATTTCTGTTTTTGATATGGTCGCTTTGGGAAGACTTCCTTATCAATCCGGATTTTCGAAATTAAATTCAACAGAAATTAATCTGATTGAAAATGCACTCGAAATGGTGGGAATTCCACATCTGAAAAATCGTTTGGCAAATGAACTCAGCGACGGACAGCTTCAAATGGCGATGATTGCGCGCGCTTTGGTGCAGGATACTCAAATCGTCATCATGGACGAACCGACTTCGCATCTCGACATTGAAAATCAGTTTAAGATTTTTGAATTGATTTATAAATTATCCCGGGAAACAGGCAAAACTTTCATTGTGGCTTCGCATCAGATTGAATTATTATTGCAGAATTCTACCCAACTTTGGTGGATTGACAACGGGAATTTTCATGCAGGATTTCCGGAGCAGATTGCTTACGAACAAAGGATTTTTGAAAAATTATCGCAAGAACAAATCAAATTTGATTACCAAACCGGAAATTTTAAATTTCATCATCCGAAAAATAAATCGGTCAATCTGATAAGTGATGGAAGCGATTTGGCTTATTGGGTGAAACAGGCTTTGGAACGGAATGGGTTTGAAATTGCCGAAAATTCAGAATTTGAGATAAATTTGTTTCAGAATAAATTGTATTTTGATAATCAAATTTTTGAAACAATTGAAGAATTGATTGAAAATTTACACACAAATTCATAATAAAAAAAACATCATCATAACAGGCGCAAGCCGCGGAATTGGATTTAATTCGTAAATTTGAAACTCTCCGATTTTAATTGCAAATGAAATTCTTTTTAATATTTTTTGTTCTTATATTGGTTAATAGTTGTAGTACTTCAACAAATTGGGAATCCGTTAAAATTGATTCAGAATTGAAGCTTAAACGTGAATTTAAAAAATTAGATTTTCAAAATAAACTTTTTGATTTTGATTCTTGGAGCAAAAATGCAATTTTCAAAAAATCCAGTGAAATTCATTATACGATTGAGTATCCAGAATTTAATGAGGCAGTTGAAGCTAAAACTAAATGCAGATCACACT
>JAQVKJ010000043.1 GCA_028694715.1 Weeksellaceae bacterium
CCTTCATGCTCATTTGTGGTGTATTGATGGTGACTTTTAGGTATGATTTGCCCTACCTCTATCTCGACAATCCAGAAGTGATTGCATTGGCGGGACAATTGCTAATCATTGCCTCACTGTTCCAACTTTCTGACGGAATTCAACAGGTGACTCTCGGCGCACTCAGAGGAATGCAGGATGTGGTGATTCCTTCGGTGATAACTTTTGTTTCGTATCTGATCATTGCCCTTCCGCTTGGAATACTGCTTGCCATACATTTTAAGATGCAAGCCATCGGAATGTGGATTGGATTGTTATGTGGTTTGACAATTTCTGCAATTATGTTATTTTTACGCTATCAGAAACAAACAAAAAAACTGATTTATGAAAACACCAGAATTCCTGCTTGCCGATAATTCCGCTTATCCAGAAAAAATATTTATACTTCACACAGAATTCCCCCGCTTTCTGATGGACATAGAAACCGAAGAAATCGAATGGTTTGATGTACCTGAAGAGGAAGAAGGCATTGATATTGAGGCTGAAATTGCAGAATTAATCACCAAAGCCTACCACTTTTTTGATGCTGAAATGGAAGCCTATGAGTAATTTTAATAACTACGAACATAAGCCCTCTGACCCAGTTGTAAGATAATTTCACCACTCGTTACACAAGAAACCAGACGGATAGAGAATTCGCCAGTCAACTCATTTGACTAAAAATTCCCATCCAGCTCGATTTCTGTTTGAATAATCCGTTTTTATTTATAAATTGCTGAGGTTTTAACATTCACCACTATGAAACTTGAACGCTTATTTGACTTTCTGGATTATCAAATGAAAAATTCTCCCCGCGAGGATAGTTTGGTTACTAAGAAAAACGGAGTTTGGGAAAAGACTTCGACCGAGGAATACATCAACAAAGCCAATGCCATCAGCCGTGGTTTTTTGAAATTGGGCATCAAACCCGGCGATAAAATTGCCGTGGCTTCATCCACCAACCGCACAGAATGGAATCTGCTCGATATCGGGATGCAGCAAATCGGAGTGGTAAGCGTGCCGGTCTATCCATCCATTTCGGCTGAAGATTATGTATATATTTTTAACGACGCAGAAGTCAAATTTGTATTCGTCTCTGACAAAGAATTGTATGAAAAAGTCATGAATGTCAAAAGCCGGATTCCATCGCTGGTGTCCGTTTATACATTCGATGAGATTTCAGGTGTACCGAACCTTATTGAAATTTTGGATTTGGGAGCTGAAAACGGTACACAGCACGAAGTAGAATCCATCAAAAATCAAATCAAAACCGATGATTTGGTCACGCTGATTTATACTTCGGGAACCACAGGAAGGCCAAAGGGAGTGATGCTCAGTCATGCCAACATCGTTTCAAATGTCATAGCAAGCAATCCGAGGGTACCGAAGTTCCCTTCTGACAAGCCCAAGGCGCTGAGTTTTCTTCCGATTTGTCACATCTTTGAAAGAATGCTGATTTATCTCTATACCTACAACGGCATCGGGATTTACTATGCTGAAAATCTGGAAACCATAGGTGACAATCTCAAGGAAGTCCATCCACATGTGATGACTGTGGTGCCAAGACTGGCAGAGAAAGTCTATGCTAAGATTTATGACAAAGGAGCTTCGGCAGGCGGGCTCAAAACCAAAATTTTTATGTGGGCGCTTCGTTTGGTAGAAAATTACGAGCCTTATGGTAGCAAAAATATCGGTTGGACACTGAAACACAAAATCGCAGATGCAATTGTTTTCAAGAAGTGGCGCGAAGGAGTGGGCGGCAATCTCACCTGTATGGTTTCGGGCAGTGCTTCACTTTCATCAAGACTGAACCGTGTATTCTGGGGGGCAGGAATTCCTATACTGGAAGGATACGGGTTGACCGAAACTTCTCCTGTATGTACGGTCAACGAAATGAGCCAATCAGGTTTTGGCATTGGCACAGTCGGGAAACCCATTGACGGAGTTGAAGTCAAAATAGCCGAGGACGGCGAGATATTGATCAAAGGTCCCAATGTCATGCTCGGTTATTACAAACAACCCGAGAAAACACAGGAGGTGATGACCGAAGACGGTTATTTCAAAACCGGTGACATCGGAGCTTTTGAGAACGGTCTGTTGAAAATCACAGACAGAAAAAAGGAAATTTTCAAAACTTCTGGCGGGAAGTACATTGCGCCACAAATCATCGAAACCGACTTCAAACAATCGAGATTCATTGAACAATTGATGGTCATTGGTGAAAACGAAAAGATGCCTTGCGCATTTATTCAGCCCAGTTTTGAGAACATTGAATCTTGGGCAAAGGAAAACGATATTAGTCTTCCAGCTTCAAGAGAGGAAATGGTCAAGGACAAAAGGGTCAATGAGCTGATTCAAGGAGAAATCGACCGACACAATAAATCACTCGGTCACTGGGAAACCGTCAAATTGTTCAGACTGACACCTGACGAATGGTCCATAGACGGCGGTCATCTCACCCCGACCCTGAAGCTCAAAAGGAGAATCATCATGGAAAAATACAAAGAGTTATACAAAGAGATGTATGGCCACTACAAGGGAGAATGAGTCCAGAAGTCTAAGCCCAAATCTTTAGTGCAAAAATCACAGCAAATAAAAAAAGTCCGGATTTCTCCGGACTTTAAATTATGAACAAATTATAAAATCTTATTTTTTCAAATCACCGTATTTTCTTCTGAACTTGTCAACGCGACCCGCGGTATCTACAAGTTTCATTTTACCGGTATAAAAAGGGTGAGAAGTGTTTGAAATCTCCATTTTCACCAACGGATATTCCACACCGTCCACGACCATGGTGTCTTTGGTTTCGGCGGTAGAACGACAAATAAAAAACTCATCATTACTCATGTCTTTGAAAGCCACCAGTCTGTAATTTTCAGGATGAATATCTTTTTTCATTTCATTTCATTTTCGGTGTGCAAAGATAATTATTGTTTTCAGAAACAAAAAACTTTTTGACTAATTATTTCTCAGTCTTTTCAGAAGCTTAAAACCACCTCCGATAATGAGCAAAACAAAAATCACATTGAATGTCAGTGTCATTGATTTTGCGGTTTGAATGATTTGTGGTTTAAACTCCATCACCACTTGTTTGTCGCCTTTTTTTAGTTGTACTGCACGCAAGAAATAGTTCGCTTTCAACAATGGCCGTTCTTCACCGTCCACGCTCACTGTCCAGCCGTGCGGATAATAAATTTCAGAAAAGACCGCAAGCCCCGGCGACCGAACATCGGCCTGATAAGTCAAACGGTCAGGACGGTATTCCTTCAGACCAATGACTGACAACGCAGCTTCCTGACTGGTTTCTACTTGGTCTTTCAGCTGGCTGTTCAGCACTACGGTTTTTGACAAATCCACATCTTTGAGTGCCAGAATTTCGTCGTTCGTGTTGTCTGCCCATTTGATATCGGTCGCCATCCAGACATTGCCGTATGCATTGTCGTTGAGTTCCACCATCGGGCTGCGCGGGCTGCCCTGAATCAGGTATTTGGTATTGAGTAAATTCAGAATGCTTTCCTTGTTGGCCGGAGAAATTCCCAGCTGATTGGCGTGCTCTGAGCCAGAAAAATACAAATCGATAATGTCCTGGTAATTTCTGAGTTTGGCTCCATGGTAGCCCCCAACCGAATGTGCAAAATACGAAACGGTCGCATCATTGAATGGGCTGAAGACATTGTCAAAAACCCTATAAACCGAGGGGTCTGCCTTTCTCAGGCTGTCCAGTGTGTTATTGAAGGGGACTTTGTAGGCGATGCCCGCCAGTGAATAATTCTCGGCTGCTCCTTGTTGTAGTTTTGTGGAAAGCTGTGTGGGGAATGGATTTTCCACAAACATTTTGTCAACAAAATTGTTTTCGTTCAAATAGCGTTTGTCCACTTGCCAGCCATCAATAAACGCCAACGCAGCAATGCCGAGTACCAACACCAGGCTGTTTTTAATTTTTTTATTCAGATGTAAAAACAACAAGCCCCAGGTCAGCATCACAAAAATCATTGTTCGCAGTGTGTCTGCTTTGAAAAGTGCGATTCTGTCTTGTCTGAGTGCATTGTTGATATTGTTGAGTACAGTGTCCCAGATGCCATATGCCTGTTGGTTGTTTTCTCTGATGAACTGCATGATTTGTTGTTGGCTGAGCTGGTCATATTCGGTGGTAAACGAAAAAAGGCTTCCGCCGAGTAGATAAAACAAAATCAACAAGGCCAGCACTCCACCACCTGCATAGAAAAGAATTTTCTTTTTGAATTCGTCAGAAAGTTCGGCATCCTTCACAAACACAAATAGGCAGAGGGCTGCAAGTAGTGGCATAGTAAATTCAGCCATGACCAACATGGAAGAAACCGCCCTGAATTTGTTGTAAAAGGGGAAGTAGTCAATCATGAAATCAGTGAGAAAAGCGAAGTTCTTACCCCAAGCCAAAACAATGCTTAGTAGGGTGGCTGCAAGTAACCACCATTTGTATTTTGACCATTTGTTTTTGACCAAAAACAGTCCGAGAAAGAAAAGAAAAACCACAACCGCACCTTGATAGGCCGGCCCCGAGGTACCGGGCTGTTCACCCCAATAGGTGGATGCGGGCGAAGAAACGATGTATTCGAAGAGCTGGGCGTTGAAATCATCGGTCAGGTCCACAACGAATTGCTGTTTTTGTAATTCGGCGATGTAATTTTTTAGTTGGTCTTCATCCGACTGACTGCTCCCTCCCATGAAGTTAGGAATAAACAGGTTAAAGGTTTCTAATTTCCCATAACTCCAGTGAGTGATATATTCATGGTTCAGACCTTTGGTATTTTCCTGCATCAACGACATTTCGGTTTTGCCACGGGTGGTTTCTTTGCTGTATTCTATGGTAGAAAGTAAACGACCGGAGTTCATACCCACTCCAATCAGACAGGCACCAACGAGCAATCCAGTAGAAATTAAGAATGGTTTGATTTCTTTGGATTTAAATGCGCTGAACAATTCAATCACAAAGAAAACCAACATCACCAAAAACAGATAGTACGACATCTGCGGATGATTGGCTGACAATTCCAATCCCATGAAAAGGGCGGTCATCAAAAAACCGAGTATGTACTTCTTCTGATAAAGCAGTAAAATTCCTGCCACCAAGGGCGCAAAATAAGCGATGGCATGAACTTTTGAGTTGTGTCCCGCGCCTATGATAATGAAGTAATAAGCACCCAGCGCAAAAAAAATCGAGCCAGTCAGAGCGTACTTCCAGTTTTTGAAAACCACCATGCCAAGGATAAAAAACCCTGCAAAGAGCAGAAATATGTAATCGGCCGGCCGAGGAAGGAATCTGAAGAAGTGGTCGATGGATTTCACCATGTCGTAATCATAGGCAGCACCGGTTTGATAGGTCGGCATGCCACCAAACATTGCGTTTGACCAGTAGATATTCTCGCCAGTTTGGGCTTCAAAAATTTTCATCTCCTCTGCACTTCCGCGGTAATTCACTATGTCTGGCTGAAGAATTGAGTCGCCCGACAAAACCGGAGAACAATAAATCAGTGCGAGTATTGCCATCAGCAATAGCGAAAGAATACTGAAAACAAGGTTTTTATTTTTCATCTTTTTCTTTCTCTTCTTCAATAATTTCGTAGTCCACAGTATCCGCTTCGATATTGAATTTGGGCCGTTCGTACGAAGTTTTTCTATCGTAGCTGTCCGTTCGCATTTCGTTGCGTTTGGCCGAAGGTTTCGGACTCAGCAGACGGTTGATGAATCTTATGATTAGATAAGCTGCAGCGAAATACAGCAGGAATTTAAAAAAACTCATTTTAATTGACTGTTGTTATAATGGTTTGCGTTCCAGAGTCTGTTTCCTTTTGGTCTCCTTTTGAATAGACGGTATTCACATTTTCGGTTTTAGTGATTTTGGCTTTGCTGATCCATCCAGTTTCAAAGTCCAAAGACACACTTCCGTTCACTGTGGCTTTGTTTTGTATTTGCATGGTGATCCCCGAATTTTGATCGGTTTGTGAGCTGCTTACATTTTGTGTTCCTTTGACCTCAATCACTGCTTTTCCGTCCTTAATTTCCTTAAAAGTCCTGCTGACATTTGCTTGGCCTTTGACCGGTCCTTCATTGATGTTCTGGCTGTCTTCCCACTTCTCGCCCACTTTCAAGCTTTTGTCCGGGAAAATATTGAGTGATTCTTCGAACTGAGCAGCAATGGCCTCACGGCTCAGTGAATAGTCGAGCATTTCTTTGATTTGCTTTTGTTCCTCGGCATTGAATTCCGATTTTATTTTTGACATAACATTGTTGATGATTTTGTCAAGCCCTGTGACTGAATGTACTTTCCCTTTGTTGTCCATCACAAGATTAAAATCTTCACCGGTAACCGCTTTGTAAATCACCCAGCTGTCAGCCACTTGTTGGTCTGTGGGTTTGGGCAGACTGGTATCATAGCCGATTGATTCATTTCCCATTCTTGAATTTTCTGCAAATTTGTTAAAAGTTGCTTTGATGGTAAACTGGTTGTTGTTGACATCTTCCACAAAATAATCAAAAACCACTGTGCGTGAAGACTGAAGCCTCATATTGTTGCCGTTTGAATTCATGTTCTGGTCCATATTGATTACCAACTGAAATGGATAAGTCTGTCCTTTTTTTAGATTGTATCTGAAGGTGTAACTCTCGTCTTCATTTTTTTGGAGAGCTGTTTCCTCATTTGATTCAACAGTTTCCATAGTCACCAGGTTTGAATTTCCGTTGAGTGAATCCGTTACTTCCACCCTTGCTTTTTCTTCATCTTTATTTGCAGTATTTGCTTGCTGTTCATCTTTCTTGCAGGCCGCCATCAGTACAACCGAAAACAGCAATAGGGTAATTTTCTTCATTCGGTTTTTAAATTTGGGGCAAGATAGTTATAAAAACTCATTTTTCAGAAAGACGGACTTCATAAAATTGAGTTAATCCGATGTTGGAATTTGGCTTGATTCATAGCCACGCACAAGAGCTTTCAGGCAGTAAATCCATTTCAATCGAATCAATAAAGTCATAGGTTTGTGCATAAATTAGGTGATTATTATTCTATAATAAGAAAAACTAATTGCTTGATACGAAGATTTTATTACATTTGTTAATCTTGATTTAATTTTTACACGCACATGAGTTTATTTATCAGAAAACCTTTGACACAGCTATTGAAAGAGGCAGGAGAAACAGGAGAAAATGCACTTGAAAAAACGCTGGGTCCGCTTGGACTGGTAGCACTGGGGATCGGGGTTGTCATTGGAGCAGGACTTTTTTCAATCACCGGAATTGCAGCTGCAGATTTTGCCGGCCCCTCGATTTTGATTTCATTTATCATTGCAGCGATGGGTTGTGCATTTGCAGGTCTTTGTTATGCTGAATTCGCATCCATGATACCTATTGCGGGCAGCGCATACACCTATTCTTATGCCACCATGGGTGAATTTGTCGCCTGGATCATCGGTTGGGATTTGATACTCGAATATGCGGTGGGAGCTGCTACTGTGGCATCAAGTTGGTCGGGATACTTGGGTGAATTGGGCAAGATTGTCGGTTTTGAAATCCCCAGAGAATTTCTGGTCACTCCATTTGACGGCGGTTTCATCAATCTTCCGGCGGTCATCATTGTTTTGTTTATGTCGATGGTGCTCATCCGCGGTATGAGGGAATCTTCATTCGTGAATGCAGTAATTGTAATACTGAAGGTAGGAATCATACTCGTTTTTATTGCAGTAGGGCTTCAATATGTCAGACCGGAAAATCACATTCCTTTTATTCCGGAAAACACCGGTAGATTTGGAGAATACGGGATTTCGGGCATGATTCGTGCAGCCGCCATAGTGTTCTTTGCATACATAGGTTTCGACGCAGTTAGTACAGCTGCACAGGAGACCAAAAACCCAAAGAAAGCCATGCCCATCGGGATTCTGGGTTCATTGCTTGTGTGTACTCTACTTGATATTGCCTTTGCTTATGTAATGACCGGCGTTGTTAAATACACTGAGTTTACGGCATCCAGCGAATCGAGTCTTGCGCCGGTGGCCATTGCCGCAAAAAACATGGGAGAAATCGGGCCTGATGGAATAATCATTCCGGCTTATCCTTGGCTCAATACTTCCATCATAC
>JAQVKJ010000044.1 GCA_028694715.1 Weeksellaceae bacterium
GAAGTAAGTAACGTAGCCGATGAAATGGTAGCGGCCGTGTCTTTCTATGTCGATAGACACATGCAATGCAGAAATGATTCAATTAACCGGGTAGACTTTTCTGAAAATGGTTGGGAGACTTATTCACCGAGCTGGGATTTTCCACAACCTGCAGACCTGACTCTGACTATATCAGGAAATTTGACCACCGCCTCGACATCAGATGATTACATGGGTGATTGTGAAGATTTTGCCATTCTCAGAGCAGCATTGCTCAGAGCTTTGGGTTTTGCACCATGGGCAATTTGGAATGTAATTGATTTCCACCCCGATGGTTTACCCAACAGACCGAATGTCAGAATCACACATGAATACAATGTTGTTTTGTATGAAGGTGCATACAGAATTATGGACTACGGAAATATTACCCGTTGGCTCAGTTCAGACAATCATTGGATTTCACATGAATCTCATTATGGATGGAATGAAGAAAATGGACCAAGGGGAACCCAAAATATAAATCATGAGTATTTGAAAAACAATACAAACAATTTCCCTGGTGGAAAGCAATGCCCCGGCGTGTGGAGCAACCAAAAGTATTATAATGATGTATGCGAATAAAAATAAAATTATGAAAACTATAATCACATTAACACTGATAATCTCAGGCACAATAACCGGTTTATTCGGACAAATTAAAGGACAGGAAACAAATGAAATCCCATTCTATCAAGGCGGAATTTCTATTGAAAATGTCAGCGGAAAAATTGCTTTCAAAAGCGACGGAACTCCAGATATTAATTTAAATCTTAAGATCGGAGGAAAGAAATCCAACGAAAACAGCATCGGATTCAGAAATGGAGAAAGTAGCGGTATTGAAGGCAATGAGTTTAATTTGAAACCGAACTATTCTGTAAGTGGTTCGTTTGGCAAAACTCAAAGTTACAAATTTGACATCACTCCTGTCATCAACGGACTCGTACCCGTAAATCCAGTAAAAAACACTCAGATTCTTATTGAACTGCCCGAAAATTTTGTGTTCATCAGAGCCAATCAGTCAGTGAAAACCCACAAAGAAGGCAACAAAACAATGATAGCACTCAATTTAAACAATAAATACCTAACCCCCTTGGTGCTTGTGTTCAACACAAACGGAAAAGGTGTTTCCATTACGAAAGAAATTGTTGGAAATGCCATGAAAAAAGGATCGGTGGTGTTTAAAATAAGGCTAACCAATGTGGGCAAAACTACTCTGAATGATATTCTGGTTGAAGACAATTTTGATTCAAGGGATTTTCAGGGCAAGGGCTCACAGTTTGAAAATTATTTTGGAGAGAACAACGATATGAGAACCATCTGGAAGCACAAAATCCAAACTTTGAAACCGGGCGACACCGTAGAACTATCATACGAAGTGATGGTTCTGAATCCGGTGAAAGATGTGACATTAGATTCTGCTCGCGCAACTGATAAGGATGAACTCATCGGGGTGAGCAATAGAATAAAATTATAACTTTTTTATGTCTTAAATTTAAAACCAAGGAGCTGGCGATTCAGCTCCTTTTTTTGTTTAATTCACCAGTCCATCGCCACTGCATTGAAAATCTGACTGATGAGATTTTCGAATATATTGTCCAATAATCCGCTTTCAGCCTGAATCAAAGTCAGGTTAGCATCAAAATCTTCATAAGCAGAAAACGAGCGGTCAAAACTCTTTGACTCATCCTTGCTGTTCTGATAACGCACCCGCACAGTCATCGTCAGCCGGTTTTTTCCGGCGGTTTCATTCGCCTGAATCGCTACCGATGATTGTCGGTAATCTGTGATTTCTCCATCAATCATCAAATCGGCATCTTCACTGTTGGTCAACAAAAGTTTTGTACGGTTGTTGAAAATGTCCTGTAATTGTTCGGTAAACTGCTGACTCAGATTCGGATTTTGGTAAGCTGCGTAATTGGGAAAAGTCGAAATTCTAATGGTCTCCCAGTTTGGGTCAATCGAAGAGCCCGAAAGTGTATAACAGGAATGGGTGGACAGCATCCCTGCAAATACGAGAATACTATATATATATTTAAGGTGCTTTTTTTTCATCATGTACTAATTCCTGATTAATCTAGCTTGTATTGTTTGATTTTTCTATAAAGCGTTCTTTCAGAAATCCCGAGTTCCTCTGCTGCCGACCTTCTTTTTCCCTTGTGTTTTTCGAGTGCTTTTCTTATCATTTCCATTTCATTGTCCTGTAGGGATAGAGATTCTTCGTGAATTTTCGCCTCTTCAATTTCAGGTTCGTCATAGTCTTCAAAATCTTCGACGATGTGTGTGGATGAATTCTCCTTGGGGACAAACTGCATATTATGGTAATCTCCTTCAGCTTCACTTTTGCCGCGGATGACCCTTTGCAGTGTTTCTAAATTTCCGCTCGAAATGTTTTCTTTATTATGTATCAAATCCAGAGTAAGTGACCTCAAATCATTTAAATCTTTCTTCATCTCCAACAGAAATTTAAACAATATTTCTCTTTCCAGATGGTCGGAATTTTCAGTCTTTCCAGGAATGATGGCAGGGACATTAGATTGGTAGGGCAGGTATCCTTTGACTTTCTCAAGGGTAATGTTTCTGTCTTTTTCTACCACTGAAATCTCCTCTGCAAAATTTCGTAGCTGTCTAATGTTTCCGGGCCAGGAATAATCCACCAGGTATTGAATTGCCTCGGGCTGCAATTCAAGTGGAGGCATTCTGTACTTTTCAGCAAAATCAGCCGCAAATTTCCTGAACAACAGCGGAATGTCATTTTTTCTATTTCTGAGCGAAGGCATATGGATTTCAACCGTATTCAGCCGATAATACAAGTCTTCCCTGAATTTTCCTTTCCTGATGGCTTCCTCCATGTTCACATTGGTCGCAGCCACCACCCGAACATCGGTTTTCTGTATCTCGGACGAACCTACTTTCATGAATTCTCCGCTTTCCAAAACCCTTAGTAGCCTCACCTGTGTAGGCGCAGGCAACTCACCTACTTCGTCCAGAAATATCGTGCCTTTGTCGGCCACTTCAAAATATCCTTTTCGGGTGGTGGTTGCGCCCGTAAATGCTCCTTTCTCATGTCCGAAAAGTTCTGAATCAATCGTCCCTTCAGGAATTGCACCACAGTTCACTGCAATGTAATTGTTGTGCTTTCTGTGGGATTGCGAATGGATGATTTTTGGAATGAATTCCTTCCCGACACCGCTCTCGCCACTGACCAAAACCGAAATATCAGTCGGTGCTACCTGCATAGCCTTTTCCAATGCACGGTTCAGCCCCGGGTCATTGCCGATGATCGAAAATCTTTGTTTTATCGTTTGTAAGTTGTCCATTTACTAATTTTTTGTTTCTGGTTCAAACCATTTCTCCAATCAGCGTTGCCGATGTACAACTATCGGCTCTTACCATTACAAAATCACCCGGTTTAGTTCCCTGTATCTTCGGAAAAACCATGACCGTATTTTGTGTAGTTCTGCCGTACCATTCATTCGTATTCTTTTTGCTGTTCCCCTCAATCAGCACCTCAAATGTTTGTCCCAAATAGGAATTCATCCTTTCTTTTGAATGTATTTGTTGCAAATCAATAATTTCCTGTAACCTTCTCTTTTTGACTTCCTCTGGTACATCATCGGCCATCTTTCTGTGTGCCGGTGTTCCGGGTCTTTCCGAATAAGCAAACATATAACCGAAATCATATTTCACATATTCCATCAGACTCAGTGTTTCTCGGTGTTCTTCCTCGGTCTCTCCACAGAACCCGGCAATGATGTCGTGCGAAAGTGCAATGTTGGGAATGATTTGCTTGATTTTATCGATGAGTGCTATATACTCCTCACGGCTGTGCTGACGATTCATTCTTTTCAGCACTTCTGTACTGCCCGATTGGAAGGGCAGGTGAATCGATTTACAGATATTGTTGTGTTTGGCCATGGTTCTCAGGACACTTTCGTGCATGTC
The DNA here is from genome assembly GCA_028694715.1 of Weeksellaceae bacterium. Taxonomy (GTDB): domain Bacteria; phylum Bacteroidota; class Bacteroidia; order Flavobacteriales; family Weeksellaceae; genus Moheibacter. Next base: position 3,961 of record JAQVKJ010000044.1, read on the forward strand.
CTGTGGATTGGAAGTTGAAAAACGGATTCTCATGCCCGGAACTCTCATAGCCACCCTGTCTAACAATTCTGCAAAATCCACCGCATTTGTTTTTTGTTCGTCTGTCGCTTTGCTGAAATCTTTTTTTAGGCCTCCACCGTACCACAGATAAGAATCAACATTTTGTCCCAGCAGTGTGACTTCTCTGTAACCGTTTTCCCAAAGGTTTTCGCATTCGCTGATGATGGATTCAGGTTCTCGGCTTCTTTCTCGTCCGCGGGTAAAAGGAACCACACAGAAAGTACACATATTGTCACAACCTCGGGTAATCGACACAAATGCTGTGACTCCGTTTCCGCCAAGTCTGACCGGATTCAGGTCAGCATATGTTTCTTCTTTGGACAATATCACATTGATGGCCTGTCTACCATCGTCCACATCTTCGAGCAGTTTGGGCAAATCACGGTAGGCATCCGGGCCGGCCACCAAATCAACTATTTTTTCTTCTTCCAGAAGCTTAGTTTTTAGTCTTTCAGCCATGCAGCCCAACACACCCACTTTCATTTGTGGGTTTTTCTTTTTCAATGCATTGTATTCAGTCAGCCTCTTTCTGACGGTGTCCTCTGCCTTGTGTCTGATGGCACAAGTGTTGACCAGAATCAGGTCGGCCTCTTCCATCTCTGAGGTGGTATTGTATCCGTTGTCGAGCAAAATGGATGCGACGATTTCCGAATCCGAAAAATTCATCTGACAACCATAGCTTTCAATAAAAAGTTTTTTGTTGTTGTCTTTTCTGCCTTCCAGTACCATGGATTCTCCTTGTCTTGATTCGTCAGTGTCTTTGATATTCAACTGCATTTCATTAAAATTAAATAGACTGCAAATTTATTAAAAAATAACTGACATTCTGACAGAGGATTTTTGATTTTCTGGGTTTTAACTTTTACCTGTCAATTCTTAATTGCGCAATATGATTTAAAATTGTAAAAAACATTAAAAGCTTTTGATTAATTTTGGGGCAAACAGAACAAAGAATGGAAATGTTAAATAAACCTGATTTCTATGGCAACAAGCCGAATTTTGGGACCATCTTCAGAGAATCTCAGGAATTGTATACGAAAGTGTTGGGTTTCGGCGCACTTGCGGTGGTGATTTATTTGATTGCAGCCGGAGTTGTAGGACTTTCGTTTGAAGCAGCTACCGGGATGAATCAGTTGTCCAATCAACTTGCAGAAGATATGAAGGACTCGTCTGACCTCAATGTGATTTGGGAAAAAGCAATGGCTTTCTACAGCGAAAATATGACGCTGACTTTGGCGACCCGTTTCGGAACCGAGCTTGTAATGCTGCTGAGTTTCCCGCTGGCAGGTGGCTTTTTGCTGGTGTGCAGGCAGATGGACAAAAATGGATATACTTCTGTTTCCACTTTGTTTGAAGGTTTTAAACCCTTCTATTGGAGTAGATTAATGGTACTTGCCTTGGTTTATTTCGTGTTGTCAAAAGTTGGATTGATGCTGTTTCTGATTCCCGGAATTTATATATGGGTGGCTGCGGTATTGGCCTGCCCCTTTGTTATCTTCGGAGGAAAATCAGGAATAGATGCGCTCCGATCAAGTGTACAGCTTGTCAATCTACACTGGTTTGCATTCTTCAAGATACTTTTGGTGGCCAGTGTGATTGGTCTTCTGGGCTACCTGATTTTCTGTGTTGGCAGAATTGTTACCTATCCGTTTGTGCTGGTAAGCATCTATGTGCTATACAAACAAACGGTGGGATTCGAAGAAGATGCGATTTCTGATATTGGTAAAAATTAGGTTTTTGGTTACTTAATAATATGTTTTTACTTTTGCAAAAATTTTCAAATGCCTAAAAACTTAGTAATCGTTGAATCGCCTTCAAAAGCAAAAACCATCCAAAAATACCTTGGCAAGGACTTTATTGTTGAATCTAGCTTTGGACATATCTCTGATTTGCCCAAGAAAGGGATGGGTATAGAAATAGAAAATAATTTCAAACCTGTTTATGAGGTTTCGTCCGATAAAAAGGAAGTAGTCAAAAAATTAAAAGACTTGACTTCAAAAGTCGAGACCGTCTGGCTGGCTTCGGATGAAGACCGTGAAGGAGAAGCCATTGCTTGGCATTTGTACAATGCATTGGGATTGACCGAAAACAACACCCACAGAATTTCTTTCAATGAAATCACCAAAAGAGCCATTCAAAAGGCAATAGACAATCCAAGGAAAATCGATATTGATTTGGTGGATGCACAACAAGCGAGGAGGGTACTCGACAGATTGGTAGGCTTTGAGGTATCACCAATTTTATGGAAAAAAATCAAACCCGGACTCTCGGCAGGCAGAGTACAGTCAGTGGCGGTTCGGTTGATTGTTGAACGCGAAAGAGAAATACAAAACTTCGAACCGGAAGCTTCTTTCAAATTTACAGCTCAATTTCTCACCCGAGACAATAAAGCACTCAAAGCATTATTGACAAAGGAGTTCAAAACATTCGAAGAAGCAAAATCCTTTGTCCAATCCTGCGTGGATGCAACATTCACCGTCAGTGATTTGCAAAAAAAACCGGCCAAACGCTCGCCTTCTGCACCTTTTACCACATCTACTCTTCAACAGGAAGCTTCGCTTAAATTGGGCTTTCCGGTTTCCAGAACCATGAGGGTAGCACAGCAGCTCTACGAATCGGGATTGATTACCTATATGAGAACCGACAGTGTGAACCTCTCGCAGGAAGCCATCGAATCAGCCAAACAGGCAATTGCCTCAGAATTTGGTGAAAAGTACAGCGAACCGAGAAATTACAGCAACAAAAATAAATCGGCACAGGAAGCGCATGAAGCCATCCGTCCGACCGATTTCAAACTCAAAACTGCAGGAATAGATTCAGGTCAAAAAAGATTGTACGAGCTGATTTGGAAAAGAGCCATTGCCAGTCAAATGGCACAGGCAGATTTAGAGAGGACCATCATTGATATTGAAAATACTAACAACAAAGAAATTTTTCAGTCCAGAGGCGAAATCATCATTTTTGATGGTTTTCTGAAAGTGTATCAGGACACGGTAACTGATGAAGACAAAGAGGACGAAAAATCAATACTCCCGGATGTCCACAAAGGTGAAGAACTTGGGTGCAAAGAGATTTTTGGCACACAGAAATTCACCAAATCACCACCGAGATACACCGAAGCTTCATTGGTCAAAAAATTGGAAGAACTCGGCATCGGACGACCTTCTACTTATGCACCGACCATTTCCACCATTCAAAACAGAGATTATGTGATTCTGGGAAATCTGGACGGTGAAAAAAGAGAACTGAAAACACTGAAACTAAAATCAGGAAAAATTTCGGAAAAAACAGAAACCGAAACTTTTGGTGCCGACAGAAGAAAACTGATTCCTACCGACATAGGCATGGTGGTCAATGATTTTCTGGTCGATCATTTCAACTATATCATGGATTATGATTTCACGGCCAAAGTAGAAGAAAGTTTTGACGACATAGCCGAAGGCAAAGAGAAATGGACCGAGATGATCGGTGATTTCTACGGCAGATTTCATCAGAATGTCGAAAAAGTAGATGAAACCGCAAAAAGAGCCACCGGAGAAAGAGCATTGGGTGTGGATCCCAAATCAGGCAAACCTGTTTTTGCAAAGATCGGCCGTTTTGGCCCGATGATTCAGATTGGCGAAACCGAAGACGATGAAAAACCAAAATTTGCAAGCCTGCTGAAAACCCAGTCGATTCAGAGCGTAACGCTTGAAGAAGCACTTGCACTGTTTGAACTGCCGAGAAAATTAGGTGAATACAAGGACGGAGAACTCGAAGTCAATGTGGGTAGATACGGACCTTATGTGAAATTCAAAGACATGTTCGTATCGATTCCTCGAGATGAGGACATGATGGAGTTGAGTTATGACAGGGCAGTGGAACTCGTTGAACAAAAGCTAAAGGCAAATGCGCCCATCGGTACCTATGAAGGAACTGAGGTGACCAAAGGAAAAGGAAGATTCGGTCCGTTTATAAAATGGGGCAACCTCTACATTAATGTGTCAAAAAAATATGATTTCGATAATTTGACACAAACAGACATCAACGAACTCATTGCTAACAAACTGAAAAAAGAAGCAGAAAAAGTGGTTCAGAATTGGGAAGAAGAA
>JAQVKJ010000045.1 GCA_028694715.1 Weeksellaceae bacterium
ACACCAACGAAGCTACACCGTAATTCTGAAGCATGGCTTGTCTGAAAATTTCAGAACAATAAATCAAAAACTGATTTTGCTTTTCTCTGGGCCAATTGCTCAAGTCTTCTGACCATTTGATCAGGCTTCTCAGAGCAATCACATTTTTCTTTGCCATAAATGCATTTCGTACCCAATCGACAAAACGGCTTTCGAATTCCTCGTCCGCAGCAGCAGCTATCAGCAATGCCTCACGCAAATCTCCACCGGCAGCAGATACCGCCTGTTTGATTTGTTTCTGCTGCAATGAAGAGTCGCTCATCAAAAACTTGGTGACTTCGTCATCGCTGAGCGGATTAAATTTCACCGTTTGACAGCGCGACAGAATCGTAGGCAGCAAAAGATCTTCTCTTTCGGTAATCAACAGAAAAACCGTTTTTTCGGGAGGCTCTTCTATGGATTTCAATAATTTATTGGCCGCGTCCTTGTTCATCATTTCTACCAACCAGATGATGCAAAACCGATGCCCGCCTTCATAGCTACTGAGCGACACAAAACGGTTGATGTCGCTGGCTTCATACACATTGATGATGCCCGTTTTTTTGGGTACCTCCATGTGGTTGAGCCAGTCATACAAATTTGCATAAGGGTGGTTCAAAATAAATTCTCTCCAATCTTTGAAATAATGATTGCTTGTGGGATTTTTATCCACTTTGTCAGAAGTAAAAACCGGAAACGAAAAATGCACATCCGGGTGTTGTAGATTCAGGACTCTCCCGGCTGCTTCCTCGCCATTTTCAGAGGCTATGATTTCAGCGGCGTAGGCCAGTGCCATGTTCAGCGTTCCCCAACCGGTTTTGCCCGAAAAAAGCTGTGCATGGCTGATTCGGTTTTCGTTGACCGAATTTCTGAGCTTTTCGGCAGTTCCCGTATTTCCGATAATTTTCTTCCAAATCATGGTTCAAAAATATGGGTTTAATTTCAAAAAATCAGCGGAATACCACAGATTAAAATTGCAGATGAAATTCATTTACCGTGTCGATTTCCAATTGTCATAGTCCATCACCACCTGAATAATGTCTTTGTACTTGTATTATCTGTCTTTGATTTTTTGGCTCAACTCGGGATAATCCTTGAAGTAATCTGAGGCCACTTTTCTGAAGATAGTATTTTTGTTTGCCTGACCACCAAAAATCCAAGAAACTATATGCGCTGCTTCTTCGCCCAGTCTCAGACAGAAAAAATATTCGTCTGTTGCCACATTCCGGTAATAACTTGAGTTCTGATAAGCATGATAAAGTTTGATGTGTTTGCCCTTGTACGCCAATTCAAGAAAAACATCGTCATTGGCGATTTTTTTGTTTTTGGCGTTTTTGTAGGCTTTCACTCTTTCATACACAACCACAACACCTTCGGGCAGGTAATAAGTAATCGCATTTACTTCGCTTTTTTTGAGGGTTTGGGTTTTTCCTTTTCCGCCCAAAGGCTTTAATTTAAAAACTTTCATCTCTGTGGTGATGAGTCCCATTTCACCTTCTTGGGTGGTTCCGTTGGTCATTTCCACTACAACTTTTTGTGCATTCAACAAACCGATAAAGAGAAGAGCCAACAATGTAAAGTAATATTTCATAAGATGTGTATTAATGTACGAATGTATTAAAATCAATTTCATACTACAAACCATACGATACCGTCAGTTGATTTTGAAAATCAATTTGTTTGGAAATGATTTTACAACAATAAATTTATGTATTTTTGAGCCTCATTGAAACCCTGCCTGAAAAAACGGAGTTCATTATTTAATATTAAACACACATCATGAAGAAAAAACTGATTGTTGTATTACACATTGTATTTGCCATGAGTTTGAATGCACAGCAATTCCAGGGCAATTATCCCGAAACTGCGAAAGTCGAGCAAACCGACATTTTTTTCGGCACAGAAGTTTCTGACCCGTACCGTTGGTTGGAAAACGACCTTTCAGCTGACACCAAAAAGTGGGTGGAAGCAGAAAACAAAGTAACCTTTGATTATCTGGCGCAAATTCCCTTCAGAGAGAAACTGAAAAATCAGTTGACCGAATTGTGGAATTATGAAAAAATCTCTGCCCCCTTCAAAGAAGGAGATTACACTTATTTTTATAAAAACGACGGATTGCAGCAACATTCTGTGCTGTACCGACAAAAAGAAGATGCGAAAGAAGAAGTTTTTCTCGACCCCAATCAATTTTCAAAAGACGGTTCCACTTCTCTGGCCGGAGTTAGCTTCTCAAAAGACGGCTCGCTCTGTGCTTATCAGATATCTGAAGGCGGTTCTGACTGGAGAAAAGTCATAGTAATGACTACACTGGACAAAAAGCAAGTCGGTGATACACTGAAAGATGTGAAATTCAGCGGACTTTCTTGGAAAAACAATGAAGGTTTTTATTACTCAAGCTATGACAAACCCAAGGGAAGCGAACTGTCTGAAATGACCGATAAACACAAACTTTTTTTCCATAAACTCAACACACCTCAAAATCAGGACAAACTGATTTTTGGCGGTGAAGAAACCCAGCGGAGATACATTGGAGGCAGTGTTACCGAAGACCAAAGATACCTGGTGATTACGACGGCCATTTCCACCACTAACAATGAATTGTACATTCAGGATTTGACAAAACCCAACAGCCCGATTGTCCCCATTCTTAATAATTTTGAAACCACAACCTATCTGGTGGACAACGATGGAGACAATCTCTTTCTGCTCACCAATCTGAATGCCCCCAACAACAAGCTGGTGAAAGTCAATCTAAAAAACCCAGAGACCAAAAACTGGAAAGATGTAATTCCTGAAACCGACAATGTATTGGCCATGACAAAAGCAGGCGGTTATTTGTTTGCCCATTATCTGGTGGATGCTTTGGATGTGATTATTCAGTACGATTATTCAGGAAAAAAAATCAGGGAAATCCAATTGCCAGGCAAAGGAACTGCCAGTGGCTTCTCTGGCAAAAAAAATATAAAAACCATTTATTATGCGTTCAGTAATTATGTGACACCAGCCACGATATATGATTTTAATGTGGACAGCGGAAAATCCAATTTGTACAAAAAACCGGACATTAAATTCAATCCGGATGATTATATTTCTGAACAGGTCTTCTATACTTCTCATGACGGAACAAGAATTCCGATGATGATTTCATACAAAAAAGGAATCGATTTGAACGGCAAGAACCCAACCATTCTGTATGGTTACGGCGGATTCAACATCAGTCTCACGCCCTACTTCAGTGTAGCCAATGCGGTTTGGATGGACAATGGTGGGGTTTATGCAGTTCCCAATCTGAGAGGAGGAGGAGAATACGGCAAAAAATGGCATGACGGCGGCACCCAGATGAACAAAAAGAATGTGTTCAAGGATTTTATTGCTGCTGCTGATTATCTGAAAAAACACAATTATACTTCCGCTGATTATCTGGCAATTTCAGGTGGTTCCAACGGAGGTCTGTTGGTGGGAGCAACCATGACCATGCGCCCTGATGTAGCAAAAGTTGCCTTGCCAGCAGTGGGTGTGCTCGATATGCTGAGGTACCACACTTTCACAGCCGGAGCCGGCTGGGCATACGACTACGGTACGGCCAATGACAACAAAGAAATGTTTGAATATCTGCTCAGTTACTCGCCGGTTCATAATGTGAAGAAAGGTGTTTGTTATCCGGCTACGATGGTTACCACCGGCGACCATGACGACAGAGTGGTACCTGCTCACAGTTATAAATTTGCAGCTGAATTGCAAGCCAAACAAGGCTGCAAGAATCCGGTAATGATTAGAATTGAAACCAAGGCCGGACACGGAGCCGGACGATCTACCGAGACCATCATCAACGAAGCTGCCGACAAATTCTCTTTTACGCTTTACAATATGGGAATTTCACTCTGATGAGCTATTGAATCAACAACAGTGATTCAAAAATAAAATGCTCCGATTTTCGGAGCATTTTTTTATTTTGACTTTTCGGTTTGTTTGAAATTACTTTTTTTTGTACAACACCGGATTGAGTTCCTCGTCGTTGTACATTTTCATTTGTTTGTAAACTTTCATGTATTTTCTTCCGTGTTCTATGTCTTCAATCAATTCTTCGATGGCGGTCGATAAATCTTGTTGTTGTTCCAGCAGTACTTCGAGTTTTTTCTGACAATTGGCGCGGTGTTCTGCTGAAGCTTCTCGGCGATTAGCTTCTTCTTTCATGTGATAAACTTTGAGCGACAATATGGAGAGTCGGTCGATGGCCCAGGCTGGACTTTCGGTATTGATTTTGGCATCTTCCTGAATTTTCACATCTGCATATTTCTGCAAAAACCAACTGTCCACATATTCTACCATATCGGTTCTTTCTTGATTGGATTTGTCTATCCATCTTTTGATTTTCAGTGCTTCCACCGGGTCGATTTCAGGATCTCGAATAATGTCTTCCAAATGCCACTGAACGGTGTCTATCCAGTTTTTTTTGTAGAGCAGATGCTCAATCATTTCAGTAGGTGCATATGGATTATTGATTTGTTCGTACACATCGTTTTTCAAATGATAGTCGTCAATTGAACGATTGAATATCTGCCATGCTTTCTCTGTGAACTTCATATTTTTAAATAAAAAGAAAGGCAGAACAAATTCCGCCTTATTGTTCTATGTGAATCGTAATATATTTATTGTTCGCTTTCTTTTTTGGCTGGCTTATCATCGCCGGTCTCTTTGCTTGCGTCTTTGAATTCTTTAATTCCGGAACCCAAGCCTTTCATCAGTTCAGGGATTTTCTTGCCTCCGAACAAAAGCAGGATTACCAGCACGATAATCAGAATTTCCCATCCGCCTAATTTACCCATGACATACAATTTAGATTACAAATTTACTAAAATTTAATTAGCGTTCAGCCAAATTTCCGGATTTTGTTTTGAGGTACCGTTTCTCAGCTGAAAATTGAGAATGGTATCGCCATTGGAATCAGTGTAGATTCTCCCCAAATCCTGTCCTCGTTTCACTTTTTCTCCCTTTTTGACCGACACAAAAGACAGGTTTCCATAAACGGTAAAGTACTTTCCGTGTCTCAAAAGGACTGTCCTGTTGCCGCCCGGTACCGAGATGATTTGAGAAACTTCTCCGTCAAAAACCGCTTTTGCACTCGAACCTTTGTTGGTGGCAATGCCTACTCCGTCGTTGTTGATTTCGATGCCCAGAATTGGGTGTTTACTGATTCCGAAGGGTTCAACGATTTGTCCTCTGTTCACTGGCCAAGGCATTCTTCCCCGGTTGCCCGCAAAATCATTGGACAAAGCTGCATCGCCGCTACGGTCTCTGAATGCCGGCTCGGGTGCAGGATCGGGTATTGGGTTTTCTTCTCTTTTTGGCGTTTCTACTTCCACCACCGCCACTTCTTCTACCGGTTTATTGGCTTCAGCGGCTTCTCTTTCGGCTTTTTCTCTCGCCAGTCTTTCTTGTCGTTCGGCTTCCCGTTCGGCGTCTTCAAATTTCGTAATTTCCAGTCGTGCGGTTGAAGCAAATTGTCCTTGTGGAAAATCATTGAGGTATTTTTGGTAGGCTGCTTTGGTGTGGTTGCCTCGTGCGGTCTGCCAGCCACGGTTGTCTGCTTCTAACAAGCTGATGTTCTTTTTTGCGGAATCAGCATAATCACCGTTCGGCCATTCGTTCAGATAGCTTTGAAATGCGGCTATGGTATTTGTTCTGGACGCCTCGTCCCAAGCATTTTTATCGTTCTCTGCGCGAATTCTCGCCAGTCTTATTTCTTCTTCAATGATTCTGTTGATTTCATTGTTGATGGTTCGTTGTTCCTTCTGTTTTTCGGTAATCTGTTGGGTAAGTTGTCCAGCATTTTTCTTGTATTGGTCAACTACGAGTTGTTTTGCTTTTTTCTCAGATTCGAGATCATCAGCAATGACGGACTGTTGCGCGAGCAGTTCTTCCTTTTCCAATTTTGCTTTTTCGCGGGCAGCTTTTTCTTGTTCAATCGCTTGGGTTTTGGCCATGATTTCCTCGGCTTTGCCCAACTGATAATCAGAATACCGTTGCAGATATTTGACTCTGTGAAAAGCCTGTTTCAGGTTTTTGGCAGACAATACAAAAAGCAGTTTGTTGGCCACTGATTTGTTTTTATAGGCTTTGACAAGAATTTCCTTGTATTCTTTTCTCAGCTCCACGAGCTCTCTACTCAATTTATTGATTTGTAGCTGAGTAAGATATATTTCATCTTCTATGTATCTTTTTTCTTTGGTCAATCCTCTGACGAGTTTGGTTTGTGCAGAGATTTTGTTGTCGAGATTTTTAATATAAAGCAGGGAGGTTTTTGACTCTGACTGATTTCTTTGTAAATCCTTGTTCAAATCAGAAATTTCCTTCTTCAGCAAATTGTTTTGTTTCTGAAGTTTTTCTTTTTGTACTTTCAGTTCCTCTTCTGTGATTTGGGCGTAACTCACACCGGAAAACAGTACAAAAAGTAGAGTAAATATCAGATAAGTGTTTCGTTTCATTTCAGAATAACATTGGGTTTATAACCTGAAGGAATCGCAAAGGGAGCCGGACTTTCCACAAAGGTAAAATTATTGTATTCCAACTCAACTTTTTGGGTTTTCTTGTCTTTTACCAAAACTTTAACATATTTGGGGAATTGCTGGGGTCCTATCTCTGTCCAGCCTGAATAACTTATTTGGAGTTCTATTTCCGACGAAGGTTCTTTCAAGTAGGCATTCAGCAACCTGAAATTACTGTCGAATATATAAAGTTGGTAATATTTTCCTTTTTCTTGGTGGTTCATTATTTTTTGATTGTCTGCAAAGGACAATTCATAATGATTGTCAACAATTTTCAGTTCAAAATCCTTGGGCCGTAAATCCACAAAAATTCTGCCCAACAACAGGTTCTGTAATTTTTGGTAATCAATAAAATCAACTTTCAGCAAATGATTAAAATATTGAAAATCGCCATCAATATAGGTTCGGTTTAATTTTTCATAAGCTTTGAATCCTTCAGGTGTAACCAGTGCTCTGGCAGCAGTCAACCCAAATTTGGACACATTCACCCAAATTTTTTCGTTGTTTCTGATGTAAATCTTTCCACTGAGGCTGGCCCGGCTGTTGTCAATGTCTGCGTCGATTTTTGACTGTATCGTCAGGTCTTTGAAAACTGCTTGTTGGGACTGAATGTTTTTGATGAATGCATTGCTACTCATTTCTACTGCTTCTCCCTTGGGTGCCAATTTTTTTGAGGTTCCGCAAGCGGTTAAAAACAGTAGCAGCAAAATTCCACCGATTTTATTGAGATTTCTGATGTTCATTAATCTTTGTTTTTGAAATCAAGTACAGAATAATCTCCCAAACTCAGATTTCGTGCCACACCATAGTATTCTGCATTGTTCCCAATCATAGAATCGGCGAGATTCCCATGCTCAATGATACAATTTTCTTGGATCAGACTATTGTGTATGTTACTGGCAATCACTCTTGTGCCATTTCCCAAAGAGACATAGGGCCCGACTTTGGAATTTTCCACCTTCACATTTTCACCTATGAAACAAGGAGGAATAATCAGTGAGTTACTGATTTTTGCGCTGTCAGGGATTTGTTCAAATTCCCGTTTTTCGAATTCAAGAATTTTGGCATTGGTTTGAACGGTCACCGTTTTGTTTCCACAATCCATCCATTCATCCACAGGGCCAAGCGTGAATTTTTTGTCTTTGTCGAGCATGTGTTTGAGCGCATCAGTGAGCTGATATTCGCCGCCTTCCTCTCGAATGTCGTTTTCAATAATGTTCCTAATTTCTTCTCTCAGTCCTTCGCCGTCCTTGAAAAAATAAATCCCGATAATCGCCAGATTAGATACGAATTGTTTGGGTTTTTCTACAAAGTCAGTGATTACACCGTACTGGTCAAGTTTAACCACGCCAAAAGCACTTGGGTCTTCGACAGCTTTGACCCAAACCACTCCGTCCGAGTTCATATCCAACTGAAAATCAGCTCTGAACAGCGTATCTGCAAAAGCTATAACCACGGGGCCGTTCAGCGAATCTTTGGCCATCCATATGGCGTGCGCAGTTCCCAAAGGTTCATCCT
>JAQVKJ010000046.1 GCA_028694715.1 Weeksellaceae bacterium
AATCAATTAAAATGTACAGCGAAAAATTTCAAAAACATTTGTCGGATTCTCTGACAGATTTGGAAAACCAAGGATTGTTCAAGAGAGAAAGAATCATTGCTTCCCATCAGGCAGCAGAAATCACGCTACAAGACGGAAGCAAATTGCTGAATTTCTGTGCCAACAATTATTTGGGACTTTCTGACCATCCTGAAGTCATCAAAGCTTCGCAGGACATGTTGGACAAAAGAGGTTACGGCATGTCTTCGGTTCGTTTTATCTGTGGCACACAGGACATTCACAAGGAATTGGAGCAACGAATCGCGCATTTTCTTGGGATGGAAGACGCCATTCTCTATGCAGCAGCATTTGATGCAAACGGCGGTGTTTTTGAACCTTTGTTTACCGAAGAGGATGCCATCATTTCTGATGAACTGAATCACGCATCCATCATTGACGGTGTTCGTTTGTGCAAAGCAGCCAGATACCGATACAAAAACAATGACATGGCTGATTTGGAAGAACAATTGAAAGCTGCTTCCGAAAAAAATCACAGATTCAAAATCATCGTAACCGATGGTGTTTTTTCAATGGATGGCATTGTGGCCGATTTGAAAGGCGTTTGTGACTTGGCCGAAAAATACGATGCTTTGGTCATGGTGGATGATTCTCATGCCACCGGTTTCATTGGCAAAACCGGTCGTGGAACCCACGAATATTGCGATGTGATGGGCAGAGTGGATATCATCACCTCCACTTTAGGGAAAGCACTTGGCGGTGCGATGGGTGGATTTACCGCAGCCAAAAAGGAAGTCATCGAAATGCTCAGACAACGCTCCAGACCTTATTTGTTTTCCAATTCACTGGCTCCAGGCATAGTAGGCGCAGCATTGCATGTTTTTGATTTGTTGGAAAAAAACACTTCGCTTCGCGACAAAGTGATGGACAATGCAGAATATTTTAGAAATCAAATGAAAGCCGCAGGATTTGATATTCCCGACGGAGATTCAGCTATCGTTCCTGTGATGCTATACGATGCCAAACTTTCGCAAGTGATGGCAGACAAACTGTTGGATGAAGGAATTTATGTCATCGGGTTTTTCTTTCCGGTGGTACCGAGAGACAAAGCCAGAATCCGGGTGCAGCTCTCCGCGGCGCATTCCAAAGAACAATTGGACAAAGCCATCGCAGGATTTACAAAAGTTGGTAAAGAATTGGGTGTGATTTAACAAATTGAAGACACATAAGTAAGGCACAGTTACTTTTTTCATAGGGTTTGTTGAGAATCAGTAGATTGTACAGATTTCATTTTTCGTGATTCGGAAGCATGATTGGAATTAAGCAGTAATTTCATCATTTAATGTAAGTCTGGCCAAAAATGCATAATCGTCTTTCAGAATTTTTTTGACCTGAAAACCATTTTTGAGTGCTGACTTTTTCAAGGTATCAATATCCATATAAAGCATAGTAAACGGGTCTTCTTTCTCACCTTTGTATGTCACATAATATTGAATTTCACCATAATATTGATATTTTGGCATGATGACTCCATCTTCGTTTCCATACATATAAATAATGTCTGTACTATCAATCAGGATTTGTCCTCCGGGATTGAGCAACGATTTCAATTTCTGCAAATACACATCGGCCTTGGAAATATTTTCAAAAATACCTGTCCCATTCATCATCATCAAAATACTGTCATAAGTTCCCTGATCAAAATCGAGCAAATGACAGCAAATCGCCTTTTTAATACCTCGTGCACGACATACTTCAATGGATAATGGCGAAACATCCAAGGCGGTCACATCCAGTTTTTTTTCATTCTGAAGATAAATGCTGTGTGCACCGGCTGCGGCACCAACATCCAGCACCTTCCCGTGGGCAAGTTCCATTGCTTTTTGTTCAACTGGAGGCATTTGGGCGAAAGTTCTGAAAAGATAATCCACGGGCAGAATATCTTGCTCAGATACCGAAGTTTCGGTCAAAATGTCTTCGGGATGATTGTTGTGGAAATAATCCCAAATCGCTTTTCCCATCAGGTCTTTCATCAAAAAAAATTTGACCAAAATTAGCAAGATTTTTATTGTTAATAAAGGATTTGTCACTGAAAGTGTCGAATGTACCCATGCCCGTTTTTAAATTTGGTATGGTGCTTGCCAATGTTTCATCAAATGACATTAAAAAAGTAAAAAATGAAAAAGTTAATCACACTCAGTCTAATCAGCTTTGGACTCGGTTTTGGACTGGCGCAACAAAAAGAATCTGACGACGAAAGAGTCGCTAATAAAATGGAGAGCAATAGCATTCAAAAACAAAAATCTGACGAAATTAAACGAGCTGATTTACAAAGCAATGAATGGAAACGCAAGAAGAAAGCAGCAATGAAGAACAATTCAAAAAGTGCCAAAGATTACAAAAAAAGTAAAAAGAAAGGTCTTTCAGGTGATGTGCAAACCAGAAGCAGAGCAAAAGCACACTCAAAACGCAACCGAGTGATGCAAAATAAAGACCTAAACTCAAACAGAGAAAGGTCTGCTGAAATGGATGCAGCGAGAAAGAGAGAATTTCAAAAAAGAGCTGAAACAAAAAAACAGTTAGAAGCAAGAACTGAAAATGAAAACCGATAAAATAGTCCAGGTTTTTTTTACAGATTCCTTGTGAAATTTGTCCGAAAAACTGATATTAGCCCAATCAAGTTGAATGCCTGATTGGGCTTTTTTTAATTATATCCAATGAAGTCTTTTTATACTATTTTATTTTTTATCGTTTCTTTGCCAATCTGGATTACAGCCCAGGAAATACCGGAATCCAAAGTGGATGAAGTCGTACAAAAAACGCTTTAATCATTTAATGTTCCCGGAATTGCGGTCGGAATTATTCATGATGGAAAAGTAGTGTTGGCCAAAGGCTATGGAGTGTCAAGCATCAATACAGGCAAAAAAATTAATTCAGAAACCAATTTCGGTATCGCATCCAATTCAAAAGCTTTTACGACCACCGCACTGGCCTTGCTGGTTGACCAGAAAAAACTCGATTGGGACGACAAAGTAAAAAAGTACATTCCTGAATTCAAAATGTACAATGAATATGTCACCGAAGAATTCACCATCCGTGACCTACTGACACACCGCAGCGGTCTGGGATTGGGTGCTGGAGATTTGATGGTTTGGCCGGATGGACATAACTTTACTCCCGAAGATATCATCAGAAATATTCAACATCTGAAACCAGTTTCGGGATTCAGAACCAAATATGACTACGACAATTTGCTCTATATCATCGCTGGCGAGGTGATAGAACGGGTTTCGGGTCTGTCGTGGACTACATTTATTGAACAGAATTTTCTGATTCCTCTCGAAATGAACCGTACAGGTGCAAGTTGGAATGTGCTGAAAGACAAGTCAAATGTCATCGACCCACATGTGCCTGTTGATGGGAAATTAAAAGTAATCGACCGTTATACCAATTCAATTTTTGACGCTGCCGCTGGACTGTATTCCAATGTTGATGATCTTGCCAAATGGGTACAGTTTCAATTAAATTACGGAAAAACCCATAAGGGTGAACAACTGGTTTCCGAAAAACAAATGAGACAGCTAACAAGGCCACAGACCCTACTCCCAAATGTTACAAGAGAACCCTACAATACACTTTTCAGAGCATACGGACTTGGCTTTCATTTGCAGGATGTGAATGGGAAACTCGAAGTTTCACATACCGGTGGATTGGAGGGAATCGTTACCCAGATTGTTATGTATCCCCAACTCAATCTCGGAATCATTGTATTGACTAACCAGCAGGCTGGGGCAGCATTCATGGCAATTTCAAACAGCATCAAAGACCATTATTTGGGATTGTCGTGGAAAGATTGGGTGGATGAATACAAAACCTTGATAGACAAAAGAATGGGTGATGCAGATGCAATTACAGCCGAGGTTTGGAATACGGTAGAGAAAAATATAAAGCACAAAACGGAGTATGAGGACAGTATTCCGGGAGTGTACACCGACCCATGGTTCGGTGATGTGAACATCAGTTTGCACAATGGAAAACTCAGATTCGAATCCGAGCGCTCCTCTCAACTGAAAGGCGATATGTTTTATTACAAAGAGGATTCATTTGCGGTGAAATGGGACAATCCATACCTGCATGCAGATGCCTTTGTATTTTTGGAAATCAGCAAAGGAGAGGTAAAAGGTTTTAAAATGGCACCGATTTCACCAATGACAGATTTTAGTTATGATTTTCAAGACCTCGATTTTGTGAAAACAACGGATGACTGATCACCATTGGCAGACATTTTTACAACTCATCCTCTGAATTCAACGATTCATCTTTTTAATTTTTGATTCATGAAAGCTTGTGATGAAATTTGTCCTAACAAATCACAAAAACCCAATGTTATGCAAAAATTAATCATCATTCTCAGTGTACTGCTCCTCGGACTCTTTTGTCCTGCCAAAGGACAAACCAACTATGAAACCCAAATGAAGTTGGCGTTGGAAGAATTTTCCGAAGCCCAGCAATTCGAACAATTGGATAGTGTTGCCATGCATTTCGATGAAATTGCAGTTAAACATCCCGACAATTGGTTGCCGCTCTATTATTCAATGCTCTCAAAAACTCTTCAAGCCTTTGAAATGAATAAAAAACAAGCCATTGAAGTTTCAAATGAAATGGAGAAAGACTACGATCTACTGCTGACACTCGATCCGGATATGTCAGAAGCTTTGACTCTCAGAGGCTTTTTCAGAACCATCAAACTCGACAAAGACCCGCAGACCTATGGAATGGTATTGCCGTCAGCCATCATTTATGATTACAATGAAGCCATCCTTCTAAACCCTGAAAATCCACGGGCTTTGTACATGTTGGCCTATTTCAACATCAGATCAGCTCCTTTTTACGGCAAAGATCCCAAACAATACTGTCCGATGCTAAACGAAGCCAAACAATTGTACAGCAAAGAATCCAAAGTACTCGAACCCACTTGGGGAGAAGAACACCTCGATGAAATAATCAAAACCGAATGCACAGAATAATGACCAAATCAAGCGGATAACCCAATGAAAAGCATCAAAGAACATATCATTTACATACTGATTATAACACTCATCGTTAGTTTAATCAATCTGTTGATTTATTTTCTGAACAAAGGTTCATTGCCTGATGTGTTAACAGCTATAGAATTCATTGGCTGGTCGGTATATTTCACTGTGGGGCTTTATCTGGTAAATGTACCTGTCAGCAAATGGGTGCAGAGAAATTTCCCGGGATTTGACTTGAAAAACATTGTACTGAAATTGCTATTGGGGACCATCGGAAGTGCAGTGGTGAGTTTGATTTTCGGTTCATTGCTTTATTTCATGATGATGCTATGGTACGGCATACCGGGAGAAGAACTGCTAAAACAGTATTTTACGGCACAAACCCAAGAGAACATTCAGCTTATAATTTGGTTCTCTGTCACCGTGGCAGCAGTTTTCCATACTGCTGCCTTGATTCAAAACCATCAAACGGGACAGTTGGAAGTGCAACAACAAAAAGTCAGCAGGATTTCCACACGACATGAATCACTAAAATCACAAATCAGTTCTCATTTTTTGTTCAATAGTCTGAATGTACTGACCGGATTGATTGAAGAGAACCAGGACAAAGCACAGGAATTTGTAGCCGATCTTTCTTCGGTCTACAGGTATGTACTCGAACAGAAAGACAAAGAATGGGTCTCCATCAGAGAAGAAATTGATTTCTGCAGAACTTATATGGAACTGATTCAGAAACGCTTTGAGGATGGTTTGTTTTTTGAAATTGAAGGAGATTTCAAAGAAGATGATATCATCGCACCACTGACATTACAAATATTGATTGAAAATTGCATCAAACACAACCGGATTTCATCAGAAGAAACATTGCATATAAAGGTATATACAAAGGACAATTATCTGCTGGTGAAAAATAATTTACAACACAAAAAACAATTGAACCCTACCACAGGCAAAGGCCTGAAACACATATTGAGCCGATACAAGGGCTTTGAAAATAAAGTTGAAATTCTTCAGCAGAACGGAGAATTCACAGTCAAAATACCATTAATCACAAAAAATCACAGCATTATGGAAGCACATAAAAATTACACAGAAGAAGAATACAGACAAGCAAAAGAAAGAGTAGAAGAATTGCAAGGATTCTACTGGAATTTGGCAAGTTACATCATCATCAATGCATTTCTTGCATTCCTGGACATCAGGGAGGACGGACACTACAATTGGGCGTTCTGGCCACTGATCGGATGGGGCATAGGTGTGACCTTTCACGCAATCAATGTTTTTGGAATTTTCAATTCTTCTGACTGGAAAAACAGAATGATTCAGAAAGAACTCGACAAAAGAAAACAAGAAAGAGATTTATTTGATTCTAACCATTAATCAACCGAACCATGAAAAAAGATTATTCCAAAACCAGCAATGCTGAATACAACAGGGCCAGAGACAAAGTAAACAAAAAAATAGGATTCTTCGCGCATCTAACAGTTTATGTTTGTGTCAATTTATTTTTTCACATCATTAACTGGGCAGAAGGAGATGCATACTGGGCATTCTATCCGCTGCTATTTTGGGGACTCGGGCTGGGAATCCACTATTTGAATGTCTTTGATGTCTTCGAAAAAACAGAGTGGAAAAGAAAAAGGATTGAAAAAATGATAGAGAAACAAAGAGAAAAATCAAGGCGACAATGAATTGTATAATTATAGAAGATGAAAAACCGGCCGCAAGGTACCTCGAAAGAATGCTCCAAAAGCAGGGCATCAAGCCCTCAGCAGTGCTAAACAGCGTCAAACAATCGGTGGAATGGTTCAAGAACCATCCTGAACCCGAGTTGATTTTTCTTGACATACAACTTGGAGACGGTATCAGCTTTGAGATATTCGAACAAATACAGCCCAAATGTGCAATTATTTTCACTACCGCGTACGACGAATATGCCCTGAAAGCTTTCAAATTCAATAGCATTGATTATCTGCTCAAACCCATCCAAGAAAACGAATTAATAAATGCACTTCACAAATTCAATGAACACAAAGGAGCAGTTTCATGGGACTTGCTGAAACTCAAAGAAATGTTGATTCAGAATTTTGATAACAAATACAGAGAACGATTCTTGGTGCGTGCAGGCAACAACCTCAGAACCATTGAAACACAAAGCATAAGCTGTTTTTATTCAAAAGACAAATCCACATACTTGATAACCGAAGACCGTCAATTTCCGGTGGACGCAAGTCTGAATGAACTCGAAACCCAACTGAATCCAAACGATTTTTTCAGGATCAATCGAAATGCAATCGTACACCTAAAATTCATAAACAAAATAAAAACACATTCAGGCAGCCGTTTCATTCTACAAGTCCACAAAATGACAGAGGAATTTATCGTCAGCCGCGAACGCATCAACGACTTCAAAAACTGGCTGGAAAGCTGAATTTTCATTGCTCTACTCCTGAGGATTGTATGCATTTATGAATCAATGGCATGCAGTGTTTTGTCATTTTAAATTTCAAATTGTTCATAAAATGTGGAAACCAAAAACCAGGTTCGGCCAAAACATTGGAATTGAAAGGCTAATTTTATAACCGACAAAAAATCGCTAATTTTAATTTGCAACACAGATTAAATCCGGGCATTTAAATCATGGGAATCAATGATTTGTGATTTAAATGTTTTTGATTTAACAGTAAAGTTTTCGCACTTAATTTTGGCAAATAGGTTAAAAATTAATTTAAAAAACTAAAATTTAATCAAAATGGAGGAGGTATTGGAAAAAACAAAAACTTACACAACACAACAAGCATTCGAAGCAACACTCGAATACTTTAAAGGGGACGATTTGGCCGCGAGAGTATGGGTAAACAAGTATGCACTTAAGGATTCGGATGGTAATCTTTATGAACTCACACCCGACGATATGCACCGCCGTATCGCACGAGAAATTGCGAGAATTGAACAGAAATACCCAACTCCATTGACCG
>JAQVKJ010000047.1 GCA_028694715.1 Weeksellaceae bacterium
TCTTCTCGGACGCGGTGCGGGTCAAATTTTGTTTTCAAATCTAAGTCAAAGACACCGCCTGAGGAGTTCCAGAGAAAGGCATTCATTCCGCCCCTGAGTTCCTTGACGATTTCATAAGATGTTTTGTCGGTTTCTCGGTGGATAAGTTTGATGAGAATCTGGCCTCTGGAAAGGGTGAGGTCCCTGAGTTGGTCTTCAAATTTATCAGCCAGAATCTGTTGTCTTTTTTTGATGTATTTTTTTTTCTCCCTTCGGTTGTTGAAGTATTGGGAAGTATCCTCAATGGCGTTGTATTCTTCTACGGCTACTTTTACATATGGCCATACATCGCGCACCCTTCTTCTGAGCCAGACATAGTATTTTTTTTCCATGTCGGTTTTTAGATTCAGGTGCAGCACTCTGGCGTTACCGAGCATCACAGTGTCAAAAATTTCCAATTCATTTCCGGAAATAGAGTCCATTTCAGCCAGTTCTTCGGCAGTCTCTTGTTGATTCAAAATACCGTTTTGTGCTGAACACATGGGATAAATCAAGAGCGAAAACAATACACACCTCCAAATCATACCGCTGGATTAGCAAAAATTGTTCCCAATTAATTAATTTTGTAAAAATTAAGGTCAAATGCAAAGAACAAATTTTTTTCCACCCAAATCAATTGATTTTCTTGAGGGATATCTCAATACGAGTTCGCCTACAGGTCATGAAATGGCCGGACAGAAATTGTGGACAAAGTACATTCGTCCATTTGTAGATGAAATCAGGTCTGACAATTACGGAACAGCCTACGGAATTCTCAATCCCGAGGCCAACTACAAAGTGGTGCTCGAGGCACATGCAGACGAAATTTCGTGGTATGTTAATCACATCACAAAAGAAGGGATGATTTATGTGATTCGGAACGGTGGCTCAGATGCGGTAATTGCACCTTCTAAAAGAGTAAATATTCATACCAAGAAAGGGATTGTCAAAGGTGTCTTTGGATGGCCAGCGATTCATGTGAGAATTGGTGAAAAAGATGAACTCCCAAAAATTGATACCATTTGGATTGATTGTGGAGCAGATTCAAGAGAAGAAGTTGAAAAACTTGGAGTTCATGTGGGTTGTGTGGTGACTTATCCCGACGAGTTCATGGTGCTGAACGACAATTATTTTGTGTGTAGGGCTTTGGACAACCGAATTGGGGGGTTTATGATAGCAGAAGTGGCAAGAATGATTCACAGCAACAAAGACAAAATTGATTTTGGGTTGTATTTTACCAATTCAGTACAGGAAGAAGTTGGTTTGCGCGGTGCCGAGATGATCACCAAAACCATTCAGCCTGATGTGGCCATTGTGACTGATGTGACACATGATTCATCTACACCGAGAATGAATAAATTCAAAGAAGGCGACCAGAAGTGTGGCGACGGACCTGTAATTTATTATGCGCCTGCTGTACACAACAAACTCAGGGAGTTGATTATAAATGCTGCAAAGAAAAATAAAATTCCCTTTCAGCGAGCAGCCAGCAGTAGTGTGACCGGAACTGATACAGATGCATTTGCATACAGCAACGGAGGCGTCCCTTCAGCACTGGTTTCACTCCCTCTGCGTTATATGCATTCCACTGTAGAAATGGTACACAAAAAGGATGTTGAAAATACAATCAAACTGTTGTATGAATCGGTGAAGAAAATCAAAAACAATCAGAATTTTAAATATTTTTAATTTAATTCAGTGTAGAATAAAGTAGTTGACTATCAAAGGTAACGAATGACTTAATGAAATTCTAAGTGGTAGTTTTAAACTTGAGCACACACACTCTTTGGATTTTTGTAAAGGAAGTGTTTAAAAACATTTATTTGCATTTATTGAACCACGCTATAAATTAGCCGATTACGGGTTTTTTAGCAATTTCAATCAACTTCGGGTTCAACCGCCAATTGATAAGCACCGGGAGTAGGAGAATTCGTTCTGGATTGTCCCAACAAGTCAAAAGGCACCATGTTGGCATAAATAGGTTCTCCGGTTCCTAATACAGGGGAATCTACAAGCAGTCTGACATCATTCTTCCCGAAACCGGGGTTTCTGAACATGGGATCCTGATCAGTGATGTTGGATGTATCAATGCCTGGCAATTCACCCGGTGCATCAATTCTAATGACATTGTTTTTGAAGTTGTGGTTAAATGTGCCTCCTTGATTGTCAAAATGAATCGCATTCATTGCTCTTCCGTACAAGATACAATTGAAAAAATCGGCTTTGATAAGCGGAGCACCGTCATTGCTCAGAACCAAGCTGTAATTACTGCCAGAACCCTGTCCGATGTTATGGTAATTGGCAAAAGTAGAATGAATGAACTCATAACTTCCGCCCTCAACCCCCAATGACGCAGTATTGCTGTTGTTGATGACCAGATTCTTGCCATTGATGACAGTGGAATTTCCGTGTCCGTATAAGCCTACAAATTCATTGTTCAGAATCAAGGTATTTGAAATGTCTAAATTAGAATTTTCCACTTCCAAACCAATGTTGGCACCCTTTATTATTGCGTGGTCAATGGAAGCGGCAGCATTGTTTTTCAAATGAATTTTCCCCCAAGTATTCGGTAGTGAATCAGAGCGTTCGTCCATTCGGTCTGTTCGGAATATAACTTTCTGGTTCATTGTTCCAGAAACATTGAGATTACCATTGACAATCAATTCGGCATTGCTGTGGAAATAAATTTTTGTTCCTGCACTGATGTTCAGATGTTCAGCATTGACTTTCCCAAAGATGACCCGTGAATATTGATTGTCCCAATTGTCATTTCCGATAGGAAAATCATCTGATTGTTCAGTATTGTAAAACAGCGCTCTCTCTAAGTAAGACAAAAGTTTTACCTGTTGTACTCCCACTTGGGTTTCAAAATATATTTCGTCTTCATAGGCCGTATTAACAGGAATTTCACCCGCAGCAATTTCTACAAAAATAAAGATGCTGTCTTTTTTGTGTACGACTATATTTTCAAATGCTGCGCCGGACAAACCATCTACATTGATTTTAAACAATGACGATTCACCCTTATTAAGATAGATTCTCGGAATCTGAATGTCTTTGTTCTCCCGATTGTGAACGACCAATTTGTAGGTTTGTGAACCAGTGTTACTAAAAATGGTATCCAGATGAAGTGTATCGCTCGAAAAACTAAGTTCCTTGGAGGCGATGTCGTAGTCAAAATCATCTCTGCAGGA
This sequence comes from Weeksellaceae bacterium, assembly GCA_028694715.1. Taxonomy (GTDB): domain Bacteria; phylum Bacteroidota; class Bacteroidia; order Flavobacteriales; family Weeksellaceae; genus Moheibacter. Next base: position 3,213 of record JAQVKJ010000047.1, read on the forward strand.
TGAGATGCCTATCAGCAGAGCAATCAGACCAAAAACTATCAGATTACGAATTTTCATTTTGGTTTATTATTCAGGCAAAACTAATTAATTCTAACCAATGTACAAATAGGATTTATAGAATAATAATAGGTATTGCATAATTTTGTAGTCGATAAAAAGTACTAAGTTTATCGGCCAAAACCAAACAGTGAATTCAAAAGTAGTATTGATTGTTACTTATTACTGGCCACCTGCTGGCGGGCCAGGCGTGCAGCGTTGGTTGAACTTTGCCCGATGGTTGCCCGAATCGGGAATTGTTCCGATAATTTACACCCCTGAAAATCCATCATATCCTTTGATTGACGAGACATTAATCTCTCAGGTCCCCGTTGATATGCAAATCCTTAGAACCAGAATCAAAGAGCCTTATCGAATTGCTGAATGGTTGAATCCAAAATCAAAAGAATACAAAGCCGGCCTTTTTGAAGAAAATGCAAAGCAATCGCTGTTGACTCGTTTTCAAGTGTATGTTAGAGGAAATTATTTCATTCCGGATGCAAGGAAATTTTGGGTCAAACCATCGGTAAAATTTTTGTCTGATTATTTGATAGAACACAAAATCGATAGATTGATAACCACTGGACCACCGCACAGTATGCATCTGATTGGGCTGGAATTGAAGAAACAAAATCCGAATTTGAAATGGATGGCAGATTTTCGTGATCCATGGACACAAATCAGCTATCACAAAGCACTGAAATTGACCAAGAATTCGAGGCGCAAACACCAAAATTTAGAAAAAGCCGTACTCCAATCTGCTGACTGTATCATTGCCACGAGTTTTACCGATGCCAAAAGTTACAGAAAATTAGGTGCAAGGCGTACTGAGGTCATCACCAATGGTTATGAAGCCGCTGATTTTGAGTTTCAGAAAATAGTACAAAACGAGAATTTTAGAATCACTTACTCGGGCAATCTTGAAATGGCGCGAAATCCGTTGGTTTTGTGGCAGGCACTACGGGAACTAACCATAGAAAATCAAGGTTTTAGAAATGAACTTAAATTGAATTTTTATGGAAATATTAGTACTGGAGTTGAAGAGTCTTTGGTTGAAAATAAACTTGAGGATTTTGTGGTGAAGCATGGCTATGTTTCTCATCAGCAGTCTGTTGAAGGAATTGTGAATGCTGAGCTATTGTTTCTTACAAATTTTCAGGATGAAGCTTCGAAAGGGATTATTCCCGGAAAACTTTTTGAATACCTTGCCGCACAAAACCCGATTCTTGCCTTGGGTCCACCAAAGGGAGATGTTTCAGAAATCCTTAACCAGACTGGAGCGGGAGAGTATTTTGTTCATTCAGATTTGGAAGGTGTGAAAAATTACATTATTGAAATTTATCATCGATTTAAATCCGAACAAGGGTCTTTGAAGACAAAAGGTTATGAACAATTCTCGAGAAGTGAGACTACAAAAAAACTGGCAGGAGTTATCAATTCCGTGTAGTTTATAAAAGAATAATGCAAAAAAAATGGATGCTTTAGCATCCATTTTCTTCAGGCTACAATATTATTTGAAATCGGACTTTTTTTATGAATTGATTAGGATTCAGATGAACTATTGGTCAGGTAGTTAAGTGTTCTATCAAAGAAAAAACCATTTCAAGAATATTTCATTACTCTAATTTTTTCTTCACATATTAGTATCAAATCAAACAATCCTATATCTGTGATTTCAACTCCTAACAAAGAGGGACCCTGGGTTTAAGTTTAATATTTTTACAGGTTTGTTAATTGTAGCCTAAATTAAACAACTGAAAATCAGATTGTTTAATAATTTTAGGTTGGTTTGAATGAGCATCTCTTCTTGTTCGAAAATTAATTACAATGCAAATTTGAAAATATAATTCTGATATCTGATGCATCTTTGTATAATTGGAGAAAAAAACTGTATAGTCTGCATTTTAGGATTCTTCAAAAAATATAAGGATACGGGTTCCGGCTGCATTGTTTTCAGAATCGGTCAGGTCATAGGTTTTGTAATGATAATTTAAACTGTTCTGTTTGTTAAATATATCCAGCCTTTCTTGCACCAATTTGAGACCCAGGGAATTGCGTTTCAGGGTTCTATTGATTTGTGATTCTTGTGAAAGTTTTCTGCCGATACCGTTGTCCTCAATTTTCATAAAACAATTTTCATTTTCCTTTGAAACCTGAATGATGATTTTCTTTTGTCCATCTGATTTCAACATAAGCCCGTGCCAAATTGCGTTTTCAACAAAGGGTTGTAACAGCATTGGCGGGATTTTAATTGACTTCAAATCCACTTCCGGGTCGGTTGAAAATACGATGTTAATCTCTGAATTGAATCGAATATTTTCTATGGAAAGATATAGTTTAAGAATTTCAAGTTCTTCTTCAAGTGTATAGAATTCCACACGATAGCTGTCAAGCATTTTTCGGATAAGTTTTGAGAATTTATTCAGGTAATAAACCGCTTTTTTCTTGTCATTGTCAATCAGAAAAACTTTGACCGAAGTGAGTGCATTGAATATGAAGTGAGGGTTCATCTGATTCTTTAACAATTCGAGCTGTAGTCTGTGAATCTCATTGTTGAAATCCGATTCGATTTTTGCCAGTCTGACTTTTTCAGCATGCCTGGTCATTTCAAGAATCTCTTTTTCTTTGATTTTTAATTCTTTTTGGAGGATTCCATATTGATTACTGCGAATTCGTACATTCTCCCTAAAATGAAAAATCATTTTGTTGTACCAATCTTTGACTTTGATGGACAGCCCAATGGAAAAGGCAATGTTCTCAAAAATTAACCCCACAAAAAAGTAGGCAATGGGTGCTTTCATTCCTTGTGGATTCATTGTATGATAAAGAGCCATCAGCGCAAATCCAATAAAAAGCAGACTACCCACAACGATGTAATATTTGAGCTTCCCTCTGATTCTGAGTATCTTTGTTACCGTTATTAGTGCAAGTCCAAGAATCACCGGAATGTATCCAAAGATGAAAAATGAAATGTAAAACCCAGACTTGTTGGCTGTTATGCTGTATGTCAACAATATAAAAGCGATTGCAATAATTAGGTTTATGATGATTTTTAAATATCTGACAAAAACCGGTGCCAATACATTTAACTTCAGAAAATGGATAACAAAATGAAAGTAAAAATGATAAAAAATCACTTGTAAGAAATAACTCAAAGGCAGGTATCTGGAGGTATAAAATTTGCTGATAATTTCTAATTCGTAAATCTCAGGAGTTTTGGTTATGACATAGATGAGTGCAAACGACGAAAACAAACCGTAATAGAGAAAGCTTCTTTCACCCGACTGAAAATATACCAGCCAACCAAGCAATGTGAGAATGGAGAGGGCGCCCAGCAGAAAATGCCAAGCAAAAATGTAGAAAGAAACTTCGGTCATATTAAAAAATGTCTAAAAAAGTATTTCTTTTGTTTCTGGACACTGGAATTTTTTTGTTGTTCTCAAGTACTACATAATTGTCGGTCTTGATAAACTCTTTGACCGTTTCCACATTGATAATATATGAATTGTGAACCCTGAAGAAAATCTCTTCAGGAAGTATTTCCTGTATTTCTTTGATTTTTTTTGTAACATAAATCAGCTCACCACATTTCAGAAAAATTTTGGTATAATTGCCATCTCCTTCACAATATATAATGTTTTTTGGTTCCACATAAAGAATCTTCCCATTGGTTGAAATGGGGATTTTGGAATTGAAACCGCTGACCTGGACAGGACGGATTTGATTTTCCTGATTGATTTTATTTTTGATTTTGTCCAGTGTCATGGTCAGATCCTCAGTGTCTATAGGCTTCAGCAAATAGTCCATGGCTTCCTCTTTGATGGCCTGAATGGCATACTGGGTATAAGCAGTTACGATTACTGTAAGAAAATCACGACAGCCAAAAGACCGCAGAAATTGAAGACCGTCCATCTGAGGCATCTCAATATCCACAAACACACAATCCACTTCGTTTTTTCTGATATAAGGAATCGCATCCTCGGGGTTGGTAAAGGTAGCGATGATTTCAAAATCTTTGCTAAAGTTCTGGATTTCCCATTCCAGACTTTTCAGTGCATTGACTTCATCATCTACTAATACAAGCTTAATCATGGCAGTTTTGATATAAATTCCTAAAATTATAAAATAAAAAATTAACCTTTCCTATTTATTTATAATAAAGACTTCATTATTGTATAGTTGGAGAAATTTATTGTATCAATCTTAATAATGATTTATTTTTTTGCCAAAAACATAAATCAAAACAATTTTTTTTTAAATTTATAAACCTTTAAAAATGACTGCACTATGTTACGAATTATTTTCTTTGTCTCAACCTTGCTCCTGACTTCATGCTCCAATGCCCAAGAAATATCAATAGAACTCTTTGTACAAGGGCTCAGCTCGCCCGTGGACATGGCCCATGCAGGTGATGACCGTATCTTTATAGTCGAGCAATCCGGAAAAATAAAAATTGTCAACCCAGATGGAAGTGTCAATACAGAGCCTTTTCTCGACCTGTCTTCACTGATTTCAACCGGAGGTGAAAGAGGACTATTGGGACTTGCATTTGCGCCCGACTACGATGAAACCGGCAGATTTTATGTGAATTACACCAATCTCTCGGGAGATACTGTCATTGAGAGATACCATGTCAGCGGAAATCCCGATATAGCGGACGAAACCGGTACCGGATTGTTGACC
>JAQVKJ010000048.1 GCA_028694715.1 Weeksellaceae bacterium
TTTCCCCCATCGGACAAAATTCAGTCGTAAAGGTAATAATTGCATCCAGAAATTTCTTCTCTTTGTCAAATTCAAGCTTGTAAACCAAGCCGAGGTCTATTACATTCAGCCCCACTTCGGGGTCATCTACATGATACAAATCCTCGAAAGCTTTCAGACAAAGTTCTTCATCGTTGGTGTTTGTGTTTAATATTTTCATGCTTTGTGAAATAAAGTTATACTAACATTGATGACATAAAACAGCGCAGAGAGTAGCATCACTGTCGCCGCAATTTTTAATAAAACAGAATGGAGCAATAAAATTGCCGGAATAAAAAGTACAAAACCTATGAGATAGGTGTACGTAGTGACTTCGTAAATTTTATGGTTGAACAATTCTTTGGGTGCTGGGGGTGCGCCGGAAGCAGTCCTTTTTCCTTTCTGATAGACCTTGTTCCATACAATGAAAGGCATGGTTTTGAAGGTCATTCCGAGTATGATGGCCGTGAGCCAGCCAAAGAAAATACAAAATCCGTAGAGCAGTGCAAGCTGCTGTTTGTCGCCTGTTGGCAACAGCGCAATTACAACAATCAGTACCAAAACGGGAACAAGCATTTGCAGAACAGCTATCATTGAAAGTTTTACCTGCATGTCCACATTTTTTCGGATTCTTGACAGATACGCTTTTCTACAATAAACGAGAAAGGCGACGACTGCCGATAAAATCAATAGTATGGGAAGACTATAGAAAACTTCTGACAGTCCCATGAGTTTGAGTGTGATAAATGAAATCAGCCCTGAATTGACCAAAATTAAAATCAACCAAAGGGTTTTGGGGCTATTGTATTTAGAGATTAGAAAAAGCGGAATCAGTCTTGAGCCTACGCCGAACACCAAGGTCAGAAACCAGCCGATGATTCCCATGTGTGCATGCAACGATAAATATGCTACTGAATTTTTGGTGAAAATCAAATTGCCGTGATAATTATAAACCAACAGCAAACCAAAGAAAGTAGTCGAAAATAGCCAAAGCCCGGCCGCCAATATAAACCAAGCATGGAACTCTTGTTTTTTGCTTTTATGAATACTGATGACCACATTGACTAAATAGCAAATGACACCAGTATTGATTAGTATGGCTCCTGTTTTTAACACCCAGTCAAATTTGAACTGATAAAAACCTATAGCCAGAAAAGGAATGCCGATTGCCGTAAAAACAAAAGCCAAATGACCGAGCGCAACACTCTGTAATTTTCCTGAAATAAGCACCGGTAACAGCTGATGAGAAGCACCAAGTATGACCATCGTTCCCCAGCCGAGTGCCATCAGATGAGTGATGGTAAGCGTAATTGGATGAAAATGGTGGTGTTCAAATAGCTCAGTGTTTAAAAACAGCAGCAGTGCTGATAAAAAAAAGGAAAGCGCACCGTATGCATAGAAAGGCAAAACTACTTTGTAAGTTGTGGTCTCCTGAAACCCTGTAATGCCGGCAGCTGCCATTTCTTTATTTCTTTTTGAAGATAATCAGATAAACCTCTCCTTCCTGAACATCATTGATTCTGTACTCATATTCTCTGTCTTTCAGTTCAGTGAGTAGAAATACCGGAATTTTTTTATGCTTGACAAACAAGGCCTGTTCTTCAGGAAGCGTGTCAAGGTTTTCGAGTATGCTCATCATCGGCATGGGCATTTCAAGATGCCTTACATCAATTTCCCTCATATTTCCTTCAAATTTTTTCAGAATTTCATCCCAATCGTTTGCATTTGAAGTATTTTCTGTCTTTATTTCGTTGTTTGTGTCACCGTCTTCACGGTAGAAATAAGTTTCGAACTGCTCTTCATCAATCTGGTCCACAAACGACTGAAAACCTTGTCTCTCCAACAGGCTGATGAGAGGTGCAGGTTCAAATGAATTGATGATATTCAACGCCTGACCGGGTTCTAATTCTTTGACTTTTTCCTGAATCGGTCTGAGCGGGTCTTTTCCGTCAGCAATCATTTCTCTTACATCCAGAACCACAATTTGTTGGCTTGAAAGTGATTTCAGATAAGGGGGCAGCGGTTTTCTCTCACTGGGTTCTCCATCTGCAGGTTCGGTCTTATCGACTTCAAATCCGAGCGGTGCAAGTGCATTAAAGAAATCTTCGGGTTTTACTTTGCCGATTTTTGCAGCCATTCCTATGGTGGTTCTCGCAGCCATCAGTCTTCTGAGGAGTGGATTTCTTAGTTTTTTGAAATCCGGGCTGAGCGCAACAATTGCTTCCAGTGCTTCCGGATTTTCTTTGAGCAATTTTGAAATTTTTGTGTTTTCGTTGATGAGCATCAGTTAAAAAATTGATTGTAAACCTGTATGGCTTCGGTCAAACGGAGTTCAACCATGCGGGCTTCTTCTTCGTTCTTTGCTTCCTTCATTGTTTTGACCAATTGCAACACAGGTTCTAACCAAAGGTGGAGTGCATCGTGCTCGGGTCCTTGCATTTTGCAGTCTCGGATCATTGCATTTAGTTCCTGTTGCAGCATATCGGAGTAATTTCTAAACATTTCAAGATTGGCATTTTCGGCTTTGGGCTCGAATTCTTTGTTGATTTCAATCAGTTGGGTGGCGTGCCGTTGTGTGGGTTCGTCAGCCTTCCATTTTTCACCATTATTGAGTGTGAGAACCTGATTTTTGGTCTTATCCTGGTTGTGCTCATCATGTTCATCGTGTATATGCGTGTTTTCGGTGGCTGGATCTTCAGATGGCTGGCTTGATTCTTTACAACCTATGAAGAATATTAATACCGAACTGAGTAAAATTAATTTAAGTTTCATATTGATTTTTTTGGACTGTAAATTTAAAAAATCATTGTTAATATTAGGTGAAATGATAACCCAAACAAAACACAAATAATATCTGGTCATAAATATTGGTACAATTTAAGGTCATCATTTGATGGGTCTTTTGAAAGTCCCTGTCCCACATTTAGCGGGACAGGTTTTAGCTTTCTATTTAAATCAATTCTTTTTCCATTTCCGCTGCTTTCGGAAAAAGTATGTTGTTTTCGAGGTGAATGTGTGTATGCAGGTCATTTTCAAATTCATCCAACATTTTATACAACAGGGTATAGCTTGCACAGGCATCTTCCGGAAGGGTATAATTGTTGGCGAGTTTTCTTGCTTTGTCCAATGCATCCCCAACGATTTGGTGTTCTTCCATCGATTTATTTAGAATCTGTTCAAAAGTCATTTCGCCACCTTTGTCGTAAACAGCGTTTTCATTTTTTGATTTCAGGATTCTTTTCACCCACGGAAACAGTAGGTTTTCTTCTTCTTCCATATGCTCAGCAAGTTCTTTGTCCACCTGTTCAACAATTTGATGGATTTCCTCCAGTTCCGGATGTCTGCCTCCATGTACGCTGTTTACTTTGGCTGCATAAGTTTTGATTTCGGGCATGTTCTTTCGGATGTAATTGTGATGGGTATTTGTGATATAATCGGCCAGAAAGTCGAGATTCCATTCGTCATAATTGGTATAGCCACCGCTGCCTGAAGCAGTGGTTTGCTGCAAATCTTTCTGTACCAGATTGAAATCAATTCCATTTTCGTCGCAGGCTTGTTTCACGGTTTTATTGCCGCCACAGCAGAAATCAATGCCATATTTTTTAAATACTTCAGCTTTTCTCCAATCCTTTCGGGTGATTTCACCAATGGTTTCCGAATTGTCTATTTCTTTGATACTCACTTTGATGTCCCACCATTGTGGTCCTTTTTCGAGGTATTCCCAATTGAAAATTTCGCCGTGGTCATTTAACAATTGATAATACAAAGGTTTTGGGTCGTGGTCGTTGTGGATGATCAAACTTTCACCCTCTTTTAATTTTTCAAAAATTCCAAAAATGGTCGGGTGTTTGTCTTTGGGTGCAAGTCTTGGAACATTGATGACATAATCGTTGTGCACATTTTTGTAAACCGCATCTTCCGGCATGCCATCGGTTTCGTTTTCTTTGGCAATGCGGATGTCCCACCAGTCAGGGCCGTTTTTCAGATAAGTCCACGAAAATGTATCGCCATGCATGTTTTTTAGTTGATAATACAAGGGCATGGGGTCATGGTCGTTGTGGATGATCATTCCTTCACCGGGCTTTAGCTGGTCAAAAGTTTCGAAGATGGTCTGATGTTTAACACTCGGATGAAGCTCGGGTACATTCAAAACCAAGTCGCCTTCTTCCGTCATCAAAACAGGAGTGCCGGATGTTTTGGTTACTTTTATCTCCCAGCTTTCAGGGCCTTGTTGTAGATATTCCCAGCTGAAAACCTCACCGTATATTTCCATCATCTGATAATATACCGGTTTGGGGTCGTGGTTGTTATGAATTATAAGACTTCCGCCTTCATTCAGGTTCTCGAAGGTTTCGAATATTGTGCGATGTCTTGACGAGGGTTCAATTTCTTGGACTTTGATAATGATATCTTGTGTAGATTGCATAAAATAGATTTTAATTGTTTAATAATAAGTACAAAAATATAAAAGAATTTGTGATAAAAGTATTTAAATACTTAAATATGATAAATTTCAGCTTTTAATGTCTTTCAGCAAATTTTGTTTTGAATTTATTTCATGTGAATCTCCATGGATTTGTTGTTTATTGAGTTGATTATAAGTCGATTGAAAAAATCTTATCAATAATGATTTAAAATGTATAAATTTGCTTGAACCCAACAATTAATAAATTATGGAAGAACAACAACAATTTGTGGCGACACCCGAAGCCAAAGGCAAGGCAAAACAATTGCGTTTGTTTGCGATGCTTGCATGGCTGCTGGCAATAGCCGGAGAGATTTTTGCGATTGTGAAACTGATTCACGATGAAACCATGGTTTGGCTGATTGTGGCCATTGTGGTGATTTTACTACTGGCCGTACTTGGGTCTTACTTATGGAAAAAGGCCAATCGACTCGACCCTGCTTCTGAGAAAAACAAAGTCAAATTCTTTATTCAGAGCCAGTTGGGTGCCATCATGGCGGTATTGGCATTTTTGCCCTTGGTGATTTTTATTTTTACCGACAAGAATGCGAGTGGCAAAACCAAAGGGATTGCAGGCGCAATTGCCATTGTGGCATTGTTGATTGGCGGGATTTCCGGTATTGATTTCACTCCACCTTCGGTAGAAAAATATACCGAGCAAATCAACTCTCAAACGGCTGAAATCAAAGACCTGACCAACGGACAGGACCATATATTCTGGACACCTGCGGGCAACAAACTGCATATTTATGAAGACTGTCAGCACATCAGAAACAGCGATGTCTCTGAAGGGACGGTCAAAGACGCATGGGAGGCCAGAGGAATTGACAACAACGAAATCTGCAAAACCTGTATTGCAAGAGCCGAAAAAAGCAAAGCCAATGCAGAGGACGAAATTCCAAGTGTTGAAGAGCTTCAGGAAGCAGGTTCGGCAATTGAGTAAGTGATAATGATAGAGTCATAACAAAAGTCGGTACTGAATATTCGGTACCGACTTTTGTTATTTGAATCATCACTGATTGTCCGGTTTGCAGTAATAACCGGCGGTACTCTTTCTTTATTTTTCAGTATTTTTTTATCAAAAGAAATTTCATCGTTCGGATCTTCTCTTTTGTATTTGTTTCATGAATTTTTATTTTACCTTTTAATAAATTTCGTTTTGTGAAACTTAGTCAAAGCTCTGACTTAGAAGTTCAAAATTAAAATTCAGCTTACAACTTTTAAACTGAGCAACTTTGACAAAGCCCTATTACTAATTACTAAGCACCAATTACTGCCCACCAATTACTTTTTGATAAACTTCGTTTTATTGATGAAATACACTCCTGCCGGTAACCTGATTATCAATATTTAAATTGATTTCATTTTGTTTTTATTGGGGGTTCAAGAGAAAACTTTTCCAAAGTTCAAACTTTGGAAAAGTTTGTATTGTACTTCATTAACGATTTACCGGTTTATTTTTAAATTCAATAAAATACTCAGCCCAGTCATCGTTTTCATCTCCTATAAAAAGCTGTAACGAATCTCCGTGATTATTGCTCTTTTCACAAATAATTGCTCTAAAAATCTTTTCATCTGAAATGATATTGTATTTGTTGATCAAATCATCAACCAAATCGTAAAGAAAAGCAACGGGAATACTAATTTCAAAAATGAAAATGGTTTTGTATTCAAAATCGATCTCTCCTTTTCTACGAATCCCAAGACGAGAAGGATAGATAATAGATTTAATTCTCTTATTAAATAAGTCGGCAAAAAGATCAATTACTTTCATTGTCCCGGCATCTTCAAGCGGAATTCGAACCATCATAATTGAACCGCCGGGATAAAACACAAGCGACTGTTCCTGTTCTTCCTTTAAACTGAACCAGACATTCCCCAGGCTACTTACTTTTTCAACCATAAAGCGAAATGCCTTGCTTTTATGAAGAGGAATATCCAAAAAGTGTCGAAAAAATGCTCTTTTCAGTTCAAAGGGGCTGCGGGAAATTCCCTCATTTTCATTCTGAAAATAAGTGGTGATTATGGTTTGCGCAGGTTTGACCAATACTTCCATCACTTTTTCACCCAAAAATTCATAATCGGCTGTCAAGCCATCTTCATTCTCACGAATACTGTTGTAGTTAAGCTTGCCTAAGGCCAAATAAGGCGGAAATTGAAAATTGTTCATTTTGCTGTAATTTGAGGTTAAACATTAAATTGCAGCACTACGAAAAACAGAAATACTGATTTTGAAAAGGAGTTTGGATCCCGTTTTTTTGACCTGTATGTCCGCATTTTTTTGACCACCGTGGCCCGGGAGCTCGGTTGGTGTTCCCTGGATAAACCAAAGAAACTCGTAATGCTTTCGCATAGATACAAAAAAAATTAAAATAACAGTTAGTGAAACATTCAAAATTTATAAAGTAAATCGCTCCAAAAATGTAAAATGAAATGCTCTAAATTTGTAAAGTAAAATGCTCCGAAATGGCAGAGGTTATTCGTTGCAATCAGAAACTGACGGTTGAATCTCTGAGAGAATTTAATGAGGAATTTAAATGAATGCTTTTATAACCGGGAATTTTGGAGTAATGAGAAGGATTAAGGGAATAAAAAAAACCTCGACTATCTTTTTGATAATCAAGGTTCTATTTTGGTAGCCCGTAGGGGAATCGAACCCCTCTTGCAAGAATGAAAATCTTGAGTCCTAACCGATAGACGAACGGGCCCTAATTTTTATCCAAGCGAAGCTACATGTTTCGCCAGTTTACTTTTGAGGTTGGAAGCTTTATTCTTGTGAATAATGTTTCTTTTGGCCAATTTGTCAATTTTAGAAGTAACTGTTATCAGTTGTTCCTCAGCTGATTTTTTATCAGTTTCTGCGCGCAGATTCTTAATCGCTGTACGAGCAGATTTGTGATAATAACGGTTTCTTTCTGTCCTGACAGCAGTCTGTCTGATTCTCTTTAATGCTGACTTGTGATTTGCCATAATCTTTATTCTTTAAAACCGGTTGTGGCCGGATTTCATTCTTCAATTTTCTTCTCAATTTGAATGAGTGTGCAAAATTAATATATTTTTTAATAAGTGCAAGACTTTCATCAAAATTATTTTGTACTTCTGATGAAAGGTTTTTCGAGCCAAAATTAATACTTTTGCAGTCATTGAAATGAAGACGAATGAAAAAAAATACAATCTTATTATTGAGTGTGTTTTCCGGAGGTTTTTTGTTTGCTCAAATACCCAACGGATATTACGACGGAACGGAAGATCTTGAAGGATATGAATTGAAAACAGCACTCTTTAATATTATTAGAGATTTTAATGTGCAGAGTTATAATGCAGTGAAAGGTTTGTACCAAAACAACAGCTCAAAAAACGGATTCAAAGACAAATATTACGAGAATGACC
>JAQVKJ010000049.1 GCA_028694715.1 Weeksellaceae bacterium
GGCATCACGCTGAATTGTCCGAGGGAATGTTTGACTGCCACCCTGAGTATGGCATATATGCTGTGTTCATCTTCAAATTTGATTTCGGTTTTAGTGGGATGAATGTTGATGTCAATTTTTGAAGGGTCGATTTCGAGGTACAAAAAATAGGACGGAAAATACTGGGGTTGGAGCAAATTCTCAAACGCATCCATCACCGCTTTGTTCATGTAATTGCTTTTGATAAAACGACGGTTCACAAAAAAGTACTGTTCGCCTCTTTGTTTTTTTGCACTCTCTGGTTTCCCAACATACCCCGAGATTCTTACCACATCGGTTTCTTCGCTGACGGGCACAAGATTATTTTCCGCTTTTCGTCCAAAAATCTGAACGATTCTTTGTTTGGGTTTGGAATTTCTCAACACATAAACTTCTGAATCATTGTGGAAAAATCTAAAGCTGATTTGCTCGTGTGCCAATGCTACCCTGAGGAATTCGTCTTGAATGTGTCTGAGTTCTACTTGATTGGATTTCAAGAAGTTTCTTCTGGCCGGTACATTGTAAAAAAGATTTTTGACCATGACCGAAGTCCCCATTTGCGCTGCCACCGGAAGTTGGTCTCTCACCGTGCCGCCTTCAATTATCAGTTTGGTGCCGAGGTCGTCTTTTTCTTTTTTTGATACTGCTTCTATTTGAGCCACGGCAGCAATTGAAGGTAGCGCTTCTCCTCTGAATCCCTTGGTGTGTATGTTGAAAATGTCGTCTGTGGTTCTGATTTTTGAAGTGGCATGCCTTTCAAAGGCCATCCTCAGGTCGGTTACGCTCATTCCGCTGCCATCGTCCACTACTTGAATCAGTGTCCGGCCTGCGTCCTTGACAATTAAATCTATGGTGGTTGCGCCGGCGTCCACAGCGTTTTCAATCAGTTCTTTGACTACTGAGGCCGGCCGCTGCACAACCTCACCGGCAGCTATCTGATTGGCCACATGGTCGGGCAAAAGTTGAATAATATCGGTTGTGGAAATCATAATCAGCAAAGTTACAAATCCAAATCCGAAATTTGAAATGTGCCGTACATGATTTTATTTTATAAAATTAAATGATTGGTTACCCGAAAGTTTGATGTTGTTCAATCAACACATGATTTTTATCAAGAAAGTCAATCCCGATTAAAAATGTTTTGTTTTTCAATCCTCTTATAAATTCATCTTGGTCCACGGTTCTTAGGTTAATTATCTACAATTAAACACAACTCAGATTCCGTATTGTTTGGATTCATTAGAATTTCATTCTGATTTTGGCATTCAAAAATCTTCCGGTCAATCGATTGGGTACACCGTAAACCCTTGATGAATTCACATCTCTCACCCAGGTATTGCTGATTTCGTTTCTGATGTCGAAAATATTGAAAATATCCAGTCCGATGGACAGTTCCTTGAAATTTTTCCAGAAATTTCCTTTGGCCTTCAATTCGTTCTGATTGATGATTTCTTTCACAAAACCTATGTCCACTCTTTTGTAATCGCTCAGATATGAAGTGTAGTCATAAGGATCGGTCATTGGAGGTGCACCGTTGGGCAAGCCGGATGCATAAACCAAGTTTACATTTACTTTGAAAGAGGGCAAAATCGGCATATAATCTTGGAAGAAGATCGAAGCCCTGAATCTTGGGTCGGTTGGCAGTGGAATTTCTCCTCGTTTGTCTATGTTCTGAAAAGCCCTTGCATAGGACAGACTCAACCAAGAATCGACGCCTTCCACAAATTGACCAAAGAGCCTGAAATCAAGTCCATATCCGTGCCCTTTTGAATTGTTGTCCGCTGTGTATCTGACTCTTACATTGTCCACAAAATAGGGGTTCAGGTCATTGAGGATTTTGTAATAAGCTTCGGTGGTCATTTTGAAATCACGGTTCCACATCTTGAATTCATAATCATTGCCCAAAATGAAATGAATCGATTGTTGTGCCTTCACCTCATTGTTTAGACTTCCGTCCAGCCTGCGAATTTCTCGGTAGAAGGGCGGCTGATAATATATTCCGGTATTGAACCTGAAGGTCATGTTTGTTGCTTTCCAGTCAGGTTTGATGGCGATTTGTGCCCTTGGGCTGATGTTCCATTCTTCGTTAAAATCCCAGTAGGTTGCTCGAATACCACCGTTGACCAGCACCTTTGATTTTCCCCAGAAAAATCTTTTTGTGTATTGAGCGAATCCGGCATAACGATTAGATTTTAATTCGTTTCTGGCGTGAACACTGTAATTCAATACAAAATCACTTTCGTCTGAAACACCAGGATAATATGGGTTCGGAATGGAATAACCGGTTGAATCCACATATTGCCATTCGCTTAGCAAATCGCGAATGTCTTCTTGCTGAAATTTCACCCCCCATTCCAAGTCGCTGTTCACATCAAATTTGTACTTCCCTCTGTGCTGTATTCCAATGACCATTGCATCCAGATTATTTCTTGCGTGGTCAATCTGACTGCCTATATCATATGTTGAAACTGTGTTTCCGTCGCCGTCCAGTTCATTGATCAGATAAGCACCGTAGATATCAAAATATTCTTTTTCCTTTGAATGAAACCCAAATGCATCCAACACCAGATTAAGCCGAGCATTCGGTTTGTGATGAAGGGTGAGCGAAGCCGACTCAGTCGTGAAGAGGTCTTCTTCGTTTCCGTCATAAAAAACTTTCAGACTCATCGGACTGTCGAGTGTTCCGAATTTGGTTTCACGGTCTTTGGGAATCATCTCAAATTTACTGTCTGTTTTTGCTCCAAGAAAAGACAACTCCCATTTGGAATTGAATTTGTAATTCAAACTTGCCTGCACATCATAATAAACAGGATTCATGTCCGAATTGCTGTCTAAGGTTTTCAACACCAGATTTCTGTTTTGATACCTGCCGCCGATGATGGCCGAAAATTTCTGGTTTTTTGAAGCGGTTCCCAAAGTCAAACTTCCACCCATCAGACTGGCTTCAATGGCACCTTCAAATGATTTGGGTCTTTTGTAAATGATGTCGAGCACGCTCGACATTTTGTCGCCGTATTTGGGTTCCCACCCACCTGCCGAAAAGTTAACTGCATCGGTCATGCTGGGATTGACAAAACCGAGTCCTTCTTGTTCCCCGGATCGAATCAGTTGAGGTTTGTAAATTTCAATTCCATTGACATAAATCAGGTTCTCGTCATAATTTCCTCCTCGTACGCGGTATTGCGATGAAAGTTCTGAACCCACACTAACAGTGGGCAAACTTCCTATCATTTCAGTAATACCACCGGTGATTCCGATGCTCGCATCAATGGTCGCAGGGTCAAAGGAAATGCTGTTGAGTGGTTTTTCGGGCAAAGGTTGAAAAATAACCGCCTCGCCCAGTAATATGCTTTCGGTGTCTGGCGCAAGCATTACGAACAACTCTTTGGTTTCTCCTTCGCTCAGATAAAGGGTTTCGGTGTATGGCAATCGACCTTCCAAGTCAAAACTCAGACTGATTTCTGTATTTGCCTGAACACTTATACTGAATTCTCCGTTGCCATCTGTATAGGTGGTGGAAGCGCCGTCAGTAATTTTGACATCCATCAAAGGGAACTGATATTCATCGATAATTCTCCCCATAATGTCGGCATGCTGTGCTTTGGACAAGCCAAAAATTAAAACAAAAACAAGAATCAGTTTAATTCTTGTTGAAATTTGCAGTGTATGTTGCTGTATTGTCTTTTTCATCCCAAACTTTTAATTCCAGTTGATGTTTTCCGTTAGGAATCCCTTCGCGGTTCAAATCAATGGTCAGGCTGTTTGTTTTTGAATCATATTCAGCCAAAACCCATTCACTGTCAATAAAAGCAGAATATCCTTTGATGCCGGTCTGACTGTCTTTTATTGTGAAACGAATGACTCCTTTTGAGCCGGTAAATGTACTGTTTTCTTTGATATTAATCGCTGTAATTGTTGGTTTTGTATTGTCGATATCCACAGAGAAAACGCCAAAATCTCTGACTTGTGCAACGACTTTACCGTTTTTGTATTCGGCTGCAGTATAATCGGTTCTCCATTTTCCACGGTACTGGTATTCCCGTTTGATTACCGCTTTGCTGAGTTGTGCCGCAGGGATTCCTTCAGGTACCATAGTGAGGGTGTAGTAATTGTGAACCGGCACATACCAGTCGTGTACATAATGTTTTCCACTGGCTGATTTTTTGTATTTGAATTCGATGTCGTCATAAATCGTCCCTCGGGGCATAAAAATTTCGATACCATCCTGTTTGTAATAATTCTCTTCATCCCATCTAAAAATGAGGGCGTCAGGATTGGCATTTTTTCCTATGGGAGCCGCTTTCCCGTTGATTTTAAAGTGCGCTGTATTTTTATTGCCGGCAAAATCCATGGCTTCGATGCGTACATTGTATGTTTTGCCGTCTTCGGCCTCAATGATGCCGTTGTTTTTGACATCGGTAAACATTTTTAACGGATTTCCTTCGGGCTGAAAAAGCTGATACACCCAACTGAAATTTTTGGATTTGTCTTCGTAATCTATCAGCCGGTTGATGGCCCGCATATCGTTCCAATTCAGTCGGTCAGCGGTGAATGTAAAATAAGGTTCATCGTTCACAAACAGACTGATTTTGTAGGTTCCATTGTTGTTGTCAGCCCCGTTTTGCCTGTCATAAGTTTTGATGCCGAAACCAACCTTCCCGGACACATCCAAGTTTGCGCCATTTGCAATGGACTGTCGACCGGTTTTCCCGTTTACAGTTCCTTCCACCGCATAGGCGAACAGTCCGTTGATTAGCGGTTGACGGGTATCGGGTATGTCCATTCCGAACAAAAATGGATTGACGGGTTCTTCGGTTTTTGTGTCCCTGACTTCAAAATGGAGGTGAGGTCCGCCCGAGCTCCCCGAATTTCCAGACAGCGCAATTATATCACCGGATTTGACCGTGATTTCATGGGCTTTTGGATAAATTTCCACTGCAAAACTTTGCTGTGCATATTGATAATCTCTGACAAATCTCTGAATTTCATCGCTGAATTTCTGAAGATGAGCATAAACACTGGTGTAGCCGTTGGGATGGTCGATGTAAATTGCATTCCCATATCCCCTGGGTGAGACATTGATTCTCGAAACATACCCGTCTGCAACTGAATAAACCCTGTAGCCTTCTTTCTGATTGGTTTTGATATCGATTCCGCTGTGAAAGTGGTTGGTTCTCAATTCACCAAAGTTACCGGACAGATAATTTGTGATGCCAAGAGGATTTCTGAAATCGTTTTGTGGATATTTTTTTATCTCCTCAGTACTTTGTGCCGTAGCAGTGGATATTAAAAATCCCAGCAACAAAACAATGAATTTATTCATGAGGTTTAATTTGGACAAAAATATAAATTTAAGCTTAAGTGAAAAGTTAAACCGCCAAAATTAAAAAGGACAATTGATAGAATTCCAGCAAAAAATATTAACTTTGCTATAAATAAGTTGGGACTAATAAAAGTTCTCTTATCAAATGAACCAGAATGATCATAATTTTATGAAGCTTGAACAGGGAGTCCGTCGTTTGTCGGCTGCCTACAGAGATATTATAAAAGAAAAGAAAACACTAGAGAAAGAAGTAGAAGCATTGAACAAAAAATTGAGTGTGATGCAGTCTGAGGCACTGACAATGAGGAATGACAATGAAAGGCTGAGGATGGCAAGCGCGCTTCTGGGTGACACAAATCACAGGAGATTGATGAAAACGAGGGTCAACAAACTTATCAAGGAACTGGATGTTTGTATCGCTCAGATTAAAAACGACAAAAAATGAACAGTCTGAAGGTGAAAATCAATATTGCAGGTAGATTTTACCCTTTGACAATCAATGCGGAAGAAGAAGAGGCTGTGAGACAGGCCGGTAAAGAAATCAACCGGCTGGTACAGGAGTTTGAAGACCGCTATGCGGTGACCGACAAACAAGATGCAATCTCAATGGTTGCTCTGCAGATGGCATCAAAATACAATCTGCTGAAACAGTCGGGAGAAGGAAGTGACAGAGAAGTGAATCAAAAAATGATGGAATTGACCGAATTCATTGAAAGAGAATTAGAAGAAAAAAAATAACAAAGAAGAGAAGTTCAGCTGCTTAAATGCAGTATTACATAGCATACCTACATTAGTTCTAACAATTTTTGGTAAACTCAACAAAGTTTTGTTACCGGGCCAAAGTTGTCCCGAAGGCGGGCCGCACTGCGCAGGCAGTTCAATTTTTTTGACAGCGGATACCTGACTGGCAAAATAACCCAAATCCTGTTTTTCAGGGGTTTACTCAAAACACTTTTAACTAATGTAGGTTTTTTTATGACTTAAAATTGATAAAATGGAAATGACAAGTATTATAGTCGGCATAGCCGGGCTCATCATCGGAGCTGTAGTAAGCTATTTCTTGGCTAAAAAATCGGTGGACAAACAAAATCAGATTCTGATTGACGAAGCCGAAAGAAAAGCCAGGGAAATCATCAACGACGCAGACAGAGAAGGAGAAGCCATTAAAAAAGAAAGAATTTTTCAGGCAAAAGAAAAATTCCTCGAACTAAAATCAGCGCATGAAGAGGTCATTAATCAGCGTGAGAAAAAGATGACCGAACAAGAATCAAGAGTGAGAGAGAGAGAGGAAAAAGTGAAAACTGAGTTCTCTGAAATCCAAAAGCAAAAAACATCGTTGAAGAATGAGCAAATCAACTTGCAGTCTCGGCTGGACAAGCTGAATCTGAGACAGAAAGAAGTAGATGCCATGCACAAGAGACAGGTGGAAGTCCTTGAAAAAGTATCCAATTATACCGCAGAAGAAGCAAAAGCAGAACTGTTGGAAACGCTCAAAGAAGAAGCCAGAATCAAAGCCCAAGCACACATTCAGGAAATCATGGAAGAAGCTGAGCTGAACGCAAAGAATGAAGCCAAAAAAATCATTATTCAGTCGATTCAGCGCATTGGAACCGAGCAGGCCATAGAAAATGCAGTCTCGGTTTTCAATATTGAATCCGATGACATCAAAGGAAGAATCATTGGTCGTGAAGGCCGGAATATACGAGCCATCGAGGCAGCCACCGGAGTTGAAATCATCGTGGATGACACCCCTGAAGCGATTATCCTTTCCTGTTTTGACCCTATACGCCGCGAAATCGCGAGATTGTCGCTACATAAATTGGTGACTGATGGTCGGATTCACCCGGCCAGAATAGAAGAAGTCGTGGCAAAAACCACCAAACAAATCGATGATGAAATCATTGAAGTAGGCAAAAAAACAGTGATGGATTTGGGCATCCATGGCTTGCACAAAGATTTGGTTAAAATTGTCGGACGAATGAAATACCGTTCTTCATACGGCCAGAATCTCTTGCAGCACTCCAGAGAAGTTTCACATCTGGCAGGTGTCATCGCTTCCGAACTCGGATTGAACCCCAAACTGGCCAAAAGAGCCGGACTGCTACACGACATCGGAAAGGTTCCTGAGCAAGAATCAGAAATGCCGCATGCACTTTTGGGTATGCAGTGGGCCGAAAAATTCGGAGAACATCCCGATGTGGTCAATGCCATTGGTGCCCACCATGACGAAATTGAAATGACTGCTATGATTTCTCCAATTGTTCAAGTAGCTGATGCCATCAGTGGAGCCAGACCAGGCGCAAGAAGACAAGTAATGGAATCTTATATACAAAGGCTGAAAGATCTGGAATCTACAGCACT
>JAQVKJ010000050.1 GCA_028694715.1 Weeksellaceae bacterium
AAATTCAACTACACCTTCTCGCGCCTCAAGCACTCTTTGTGAAGTTGTATTTCCGACGACCATTCCATCCATAACCGCCGTTTTGCAGGAGGCCATCAATTTGGGCATTGGTCTGGGGTCTTTTTCACTTCCTTGGGTAACTTCCACCAGACAGGTTCGGCAGTATCCGCCGGTATCTTCGAGTGGTTCGTAGTAACACATTGTAGGTGGTGCGACATGCTTCCCGATTTTTCGAGCAGCCTGTAGTATGGTTGTGCCTTCGGGTACTTCTATGGTTTCACCGTCAACGGTTACTTTGCACATTTTTATTTCTTTCTCTTCGGCCATGTTTATTCAGCTTCTTTGTTTGCTTCAATCGGATCGGCATAGTGTGCGAGTCCGAATTTTTTATTCAGTGCGTCTTCGCCATTGAGAACACGCCATTCAAATTCATCACGAAAATGTCTGATGACCGATGCCACAGGCCAAGCCGCAGCATCACCCAGAGGACAAATCGTGTTGCCTTCAATATTGCCTTGCACTCTCCAAAGCAAATCAATGTCGGACATTTTGCCGTGTCCTTCAGACATTCGCTTCAGAATTTTTTCCAACCAGTGGGTACCTTCGCGACAGGGAGAACACTGTCCACAACTTTCGTGTCGGTAGAATCTGGAAATGGTATAAGTGTGATATACAATGTCTTGATCTTCGTCCAGCACGATGAATCCACCGGAGCCCATCATGCTGCCGGTTTCAAATCCTCCTTCTGCAAGGCTTTCGTAATTCATGTAACGGGGTTCGCCTTTGGCTGTTTTCAGTAGCAGATTGGCGGGTAACATGGGGACTGAACTTCCACCAGGGATACAGGCTTTCAGTCTTTTGCCGTTGGCAATTCCGCCACAGAATTCATCAGAATAAATGAATTCTTCCACTGTCTGCGTCATGTCGATTTCATATACACCGGGCTTGTTGATGTTTCCACAGGCTGAAATCAGTTTGGTCCCGGTAGAACGGCCCACGCCGATTTTTGCATATGCTTCGCCGCCGATTGTGATGATAGGTCCGACTGCAGCGATGGATTCCACATTATTGACCACGGTAGGTCTTTGCCAGAGGCCTTTTACAGCCGGAAAAGGTGGTTTGATTCTTGGATTTCCTCTTTTGCCTTCGATGCTTTCGAGCAAGGCGGTTTCTTCTCCACAGATATAGGCTCCTGCTCCAGGATGTACATAAATTTCTAAGTCAAAGCCGCTGCCTTTGATGTCTTTTCCCAACCAACCGTTGGTTTTGGCTTCATTGATGGCTTCTTCCAGTATGTCGATGATCCATCCGTATTCTCCTCTTATATATATGTAGGAGACATTGCTTCCCAGACAGTAGGATGAGATAATGATTCCTTCAATCAGTCTGTGGGGAATAAACTCCATCAGATAGCGGTCTTTGAAAGTGCCGGGTTCTGATTCGTCGGCATTGACGACCAAGTGTCTGGGAACGCCTTCAGGTTTTGCGAGGAAGCTCCATTTCAATCCAGTTGGGAAACCTGCGCCACCACGACCTCTCAGTCCCGAGGTTTTGACTTCTTCAAGAATCTGTTCAGGACTCATGTTCAGTGCTTTCTCAGCTGCCTCATACCCATTGTGTTCCTTATAGACATCATAATGACGAATGCCGGGTACATCTCTGTGTTTCAGTAATAACAATGTCTCTCCCATTATTTAGCTGTTTGATTATTATTTATAATCTCTCCTTTCAATTTCTCTAATTCCTCAAAAGTATAATGACCAGAAACTTGAATAAGACCTTCCGGAATTTCTTCTTTTACATATGGGGCAATAATTATTCTTTCTTTACTGATAATTGCTAATTTCTTTCCAATGCTTTTCTTTGTGGCTTCGCTTAGTTTTGTGGTTCCTGCTTCATTTAATTCCAGAACAAGTGCGGTTTGACCCAGGTCATTATATTTTACATGAATGTTTTTTAAATCATTATGATCACAAATTACATTTACGGTATCAACATTTAAGGTTGAATTGTCCCATGGGTCTTCAAACGGTTTTGTGTACTCAGAAGGTGTGTTTTCTGTATAAAAAATTTTGAAATCAGCATTGTGAAAATTTGTTTCGACCGTTGCGGAATTCGAACTTATTTGACAACTGCATGTCAGAGAAATTGAAATAAAAAATATGAAATATAGTTTTATCATTGGTCTTGCTTTCTTAATTCCTCAATCAATTCATCCACTTTTTCAATGGTAAGAAATTCTTTGTAATTCTTACCGAGCATCATCATCGGTGCATAACCGCAGGCTCCCAAACATTCGGAGGGCTTCAGCGTAAACAGTCCATCTTTTGTTGTTTCACCCACATCTATGTTTAATTTTTCTTTGATATGGTCAATGATTTTGTCGGAACCGCAAACCATACACGGGCCGGTTTGACAAACTTCCAATACATGTTTACCGACGGGTTTCAGATTGAACATGGTATAAAAAGTAGCCACTTCATAGACTTCTACCGGTTCGAGGTTCAGGGTTTCAGCAAGATGGTCCATGACGGGTACATCCAACCAACCGTTTGATTCGGCTTGTGCAATATGCAATGCAGGAATCAGTACACTCTTTTGTTTTCCTTCCGGATAACGAGTGATGAGTTCCTCAATTTTTTTGTATGCTTCTTCTGAAAATTTAACTTCAGCCATTTTTTTTGATTTTATATAATCGATTCAAATTTTCATTTTAATCCGTTTTTTCAATTGTCAGGCGTCCATTTCTCCGGCTATCATGTTCATGCTGCTCATCGTAAGTATGGCATCACTTAGCAGGGAGCCTTTGATGATTTCGGGGTAGGCCTGGTAATAAATAAAGCAAGGTCTTCTGAAGTGAAGTCTGTAGGCAGCTCTGCCGCCATCGCTCACCAGATAATATCCGAGTTCTCCGTTTGCGCCTTCTACTGCATGATATACTTCTCCTACCGGCGGATCGATTTCACCATAGATAATTTTGAAGTGATAAATCATTTCCTCCATCTTGGTGTAAACTTTTTCTTTCAAAGGCAGATAATAATCCGGCACATCTGCATGATGCGGAATAGCTTCTTCTCCTTTGAGGTCATTTATTTTTTGGACGGCTTGTCGAATCAGTGAGAGTGATTGCCACATCTCCTGATTCCTAACCATGTAACGGTCATAAATATCGCCGGTTGTGCCGACTGGAATTTTGAAATCAAATTCTTGATAACGAGAATAAGGTTTTGCCGTTCTGATGTCGTAATCCAGTCCTGCCGCTCTCAAGTTAGGCCCTGTAAATCCATAGCTCAATGCTCTCTCAAGGCTGATTCCGCCAACATTCTGGGTTCTGTCGATAAAGATTCTGTTTCTGTCGAACAGACTTTCGAATTCTTTCAGAATCACGGGATATTCTTCTAGGAATTTGTCGATTTTTTCCCAAGCTTTCTGATTAAAATCTCTTTCAAAACCACCAATTCTACCAATGTTGGTCGTCAGTCTACCGCCCGATATTTCTTCGTAAATTTCATAAATAAGTTCCCTGTATTCCATTACATAAAGAAACCCAGTAAAAGCACCTGCGTCCACACCGATGACAGAATTACAAATCAGGTGGTCTGAGATTCTGGCCAACTCCATGATGATGACGCGCATATAGTCCACTCTTTTCGGAGTTTCTATGCCGAGTAGCTTTTCCACCGTCAAGTGCCATCCCAGATTGTTGATGGGGGCAGAACAGTAATTGAGGCGGTCTGTAAGTGGTGTGACTTGATAGAAAGCTCTTTGTTCCGCAATTTTTTCGAAAGCTCTGTGGATATAACCAACGGTGGCTTCTGCGCTGAGTACTCTTTCGCCGTCCATTTCGAGTATGTTCTGAAACACACCGTGCGTGGCAGGGTGGGTAGGGCCGAGGTTGAGCGTCCTGGTTTGCTGTCCCAATGATTCCTCAGGCAGCTCTATATTTTTAATTTTCTTTTTGTCTTTAATTTTTCCCATTTCAAAATGAAATTAGATATTTAGTTTCCCCAAATTAAAATGTGAATCTCCCCGTCCAAACATATCGTCGTCTTTGTCTTTTCGGGTTTGGTCTTCCAAAGGATATTCTTTTCTCAACGGAAAATAATCCATTTCTTCCACATTCATGATTCGAATCAGATTCGGATGGCCGACAAAATTTACCCCAAAGAAATCGTAGCATTCTCGTTCAAGCCAGTTGGCACCTGCATGCAAAGAAGTTGCGGTGTAGATGTCCGGTTTTTGAATGTCCAGTTTGAATTTCAGCCGCAGGTGCTTCTTTTTGAGCATATTGTAAACCAGATAGGTAACCACAAGTTCTTCGCCCTTGTTGTCGGGATAATGAATTGCGGTCAGGTCGGTTAGGAATTTGAAACCGAGTTCTGGGTCATCATACAGGTACTGAAGTAGCTTCAGATTGATTTCCTTGTCGGCATAGACCGCCATGATGTCGTAATTCTCTTCGAACCCAATGATTTGCTCACCGAATTTTTGATGTATTTTTTCGAATATAAATTTGTCATCCATCATAATCCCGGTTTATAAGATTCCGTAACTTTTTAACAATTCCTGATATTCGGGCTGATTCCGTCTTCTGATGTCTTCGTTGCCTACCAGTTCCTGTACTTTTAGTATCCCGTCGAGTATGGCTTCGGGGCGCGGGGCGCAACCAGGCACATAAACATCCACCGGGACTATCTGGTCGATTCCCTGCAGAACTGAATAAGTGTCAAATATACCGCCGCTACTTGCGCATGCACCAACCGCCATCACCCATCTGGGTTCAGCCATTTGAAGATATACTTGTTTGACGACTGGTCCCATCTTTTTGGCAATGGTGCCCATGACCATCAGTAAATCACATTGTCTGGGTGTAAATGCCAAGCGTTCACTGCCAAATCTTGCCAAATCGTAATGTGCAGCCATGGTGGCCATGAACTCGATTCCGCAGCAGGAGGTAGCAAACGGCAATGGCCAGATGGAGTTTTTTCTTGCCAGTCCCACTACTTTTGATAGCTGCATTGCACCGAAACCTTCGCCTTGGTACATATCGGGCATTTCCACTAATTTCACATTTGTGTTGTGTGTAACTGGTCTTTTATTGAAAATCATTTTTCGACTTTTTGATAAATTAATCTAAGACAACTTCTTATTTTTCCCACTCAAAAGCACCTTTCTTCCTTGCATACACATACATAATCAAGAACAAACCGACAAAAATGCCGATGGCTGTGAAGCCTTCCCAGCCGAGTTCCTTGAAATTGACTGCGTAGGGATAAAAGAAAACGACTTCAACATCAAAAAGAACAAACAGTATGGCGACCAAATAATATTTGACCGCAAACGGCTGTCTGGCATTTCCATGTTGTTCGATACCGCTCTCAAAGTTTTCAAGCTTGTCCTTTGTTTTTCTTTTGGGTCCCAAATAATGTGTGATGATAATTGTCCCGACCACAAATGCCGCAGCGAGAGCAAAAAGAATCAATATGGGAATATAATCAAACGATGTGTCCATTTTTATAGTAATATTCGCGGTAAATTTAAGAACTATTCAGTGCTCAAAAAGGCGAACCTTTGTTTATATTGCTGAAATCACTTAATTTATATCGATTATAAATAATTATATGAAATTTGTCAGTTCATAGGCTTTGTTCGTTGATTTTTATTGATTGTTTACCAGCTGAATTTTTGAAAAAATTCGATCTAATGTTGTGGATTTGGTGAATTTTGTATATTGTCGGGTTTAACAATAAAATGATATGAAATTAAACTTTTATTTTTTGATTTTATCGGCTTTCGTTTTCTCGGGAGTCGAAGCACTTTCACAGATTCATCAGGAATATACGGTAGATGAAAATGGACGGGTTCAGTTTCTTAGAGTTCCATCACAGGCGCCACAAACAACTGCTACACAATCATTGAATCCCGCTGAATTGAATTTGGACTGGAGCAGTCCTGATGAAAATGTTTCTAACCATCAGGCTGTGGATTCTTGGGATACTCGTTTGGCAGTTGGGGCTGATAATTCGGTGAATATCGTTTACAACGACAACCATCCCAATGGTTTGCAAAAAATCATGTACCGTCAAAAATCACAGGGAGAATGGTCTGAGCCAATTTTTGTGGATACCGGTGGCGAAATAGGTGGGCGCAACAATCATGCGCCAGTGATTGCCGCTTCTCCCAATGGGGATTTGCATGTGATATACACTGTCTGGGCTTTTTCGAATTTCAGAAATTACATGGGTTATTCATATTATAACGCAGCCACACAGAGTTGGAGTGAAGGGATTAAAATATCTGATGTCGAGGGAACCATTGATATGTTTGATGTCAATGCATTGTATTCGACCGAAGACAATTTGCCCGTGGCCATCTGGGGTTATGACAACCGTGAGAACACAAATGTCGATGAAATTTATATGACTTATTTTGATGGTGAAAGTTGGTCTTCTGATATTGCAGTCTCTGAACTTTCTGATGGTTTTACCGCATACAGACCAAGGGTTTCCAGTCTTGGAAATCAAACCTCTATCATTCTGTACAGTGAATTTATCAACAGCTCGCAAAGCGAATTGAGATACAGAATCTATGACGAAACCACCCATGCCCTCAGTGAAGGCAAAGCAGTTGATTTGGGCGGAATTCACCCCACCAGCTATCTGCCGCTGCTTTATAATGATGGAAATATGAATATGTTGATCGGTTATGTTCAAAACAATCATCTGGTATTCAGGATTGCGGTTTACAATCCTGGTACTGATTCATTTGCATTGAAGGACGATGTGTTTGAATTTCCTAACAACTCGTTTAGAAGCACTGCTTGGGATTGCAATCAGGAAGGAGATTGCGGAATCATTTTCACTGATTATTCCGCTGAACAAATCAATTATATGGCGTACTCGCCAGACACAGGATTTTCTGAACCACTGACACTTGTCAATGAAGACCCGAGTTTGGATACTCCGTTTGCCGGCTTTGATTCCTTGGGGAATTTACATGTTACTTGGTCAGATTTGAGGTTTTATCCAGGTTCCGGATTTTTGGTGAGAGAAATTTTTTATAAGGAGGGTAAAAACCTGAGTATGGGTGTTGGCGATGTTTTTGAGGAGAAAGTTGTAATTTATCCCAACCCTGCCAAGGATTTCATCATGATTCAGACCGATGAAAAATTCAGAGTTGAAATTTTCGATTCGTCCGGGAAACTGATTCAAACTAAGAGCATTTCAGGGACAACCCGGCTCAATCACTCGCTTTCATCGGGGGTGTATTTCATCCGCCTGAACAATGAGAAAGGCAGCCTGATTAAAAAAATAATAGTGAAGTAATCTGCTCAAATGTAGCATAAATACGATAGACGAATAGGTCGAAAATATTGTCCGAAGCAGGTGCATTTGTTTCTTGCTTGGCTTTGATTGAATGTGTTTATCAAGGATTATAAATCAATGAAATACAATTAAAAATTGATTTGCTTCAGGGCATTCATCCCAAAATTTACAAATCGATTCAAATAATTCAGCGAATCTGTTGTGAATAAAAGATTAATTGTTAACTTTGCCGTCCGAAAATTAAACAGAATTATATAATGTATGCAATTGTAGAAATAGCAGGGCTTCAATACAAAGTTGAGAAAGACCAGCAGTTGTATGTGAACCGCTTGGGCGGAGAACCAGGAGAAGAACTGTCTTTT
>JAQVKJ010000051.1 GCA_028694715.1 Weeksellaceae bacterium
AATTTGTTGAATATAAGGAATGAATTTCTGAATTTGGTCCTGAATGTGGTTGTGTATTTTCTTTATGATTCCATGCTTCTTATGCAATCATGTTTATTAATTAGACCATATCAAAGACTATTGCTTGCTTAAAATTCTCTAATTTTACCAGAACGAAAATTTTGAAGGAAAATCTGTTTGTCCAGACAATGGTTTTTGAATATTGTTTTCCCACAAAATGTTCAAAAGTTTTAATCGTTCGAATGGCATAGATACAAAACCAAGCGAATCATAGAACATTTGAGAAATGATAAAAACTATTAAAAGTGAGTAAGCCATTCAATGTCAGAATATACGGTCTTGCTGTTCATCAGAGCAGATTGCTATTGCTCAGGGAACCTTTCATGGGTGAACTGATTGTGAAATTCCCGGGCGGAGGTCTTGAATTTGGTGAAGGAACCCGAGAATGTTTGAAAAGAGAATTCAAAGAGGAACTGAATCTGGATATCCGCATTGGCAGACACATTTATACCCAGGATTTTTTCATGCCATCGGCTTTGAATCCCAAGGAGCAGATTCTAATGATTTACTATAGGGTTTTTGTGGATGATGTTTCGCAACTCAAACTGAATGACTCCGAAATCAAGGAGTTGATTTGGGTTGATTTAGAATCTTTTTCAAAAGATTTGCTCAGTTTGCCATCTGACCGCTTGGTGGCGGAGATGTTTTTGGAACGAAACAGAAGCAGACGGAATGATTTTGAAATTGGCGAAGACTGACAAAAGGAATGCTTTGGTTCAATCTAAGAACCTATGATTTTTAGTTTGAAACCAACAAAAACAATTGGAAATAGAAGCATACTCAGGAATTTAAAATGTTTCAATTCTCTTTGAATTTCGACAAACCTTTTTTGATTTGCCAGTGCATACAGTTGATATCCAATGAGATTCCTCACCAAAGCTTTTGGGAAATTGTACAGCGTTTTTCCGTAACTGTTTAGAAATGAAAGATGACCGAGCATCAAACCATATCTGTTTTTCCCGAACCATCGGGTGTTTGAAACCGAATTCTGATCCTGCTCGTCTTTGTGATATATTCTGATGATTTGATTGATGAAACGGGTTTTTAAACCTTTTGCATCATAAGTATTGAAAAAGACAGATTGCGGGATATAAATTCCTTTGGGAATATGTGAATAATCAAAATTTGAAAGTTCTCTTTGGTATGATTTTGTAATAAAAATCCCGTTTTTGTCTCCTTTGATTTTGTATTTGTATCGCATCTCAAAGATACTTCCGTCAAAGCCATTTCCCGGATAAACATCACCCACTACGGTGCCGTTTTCGTAGCCCGACAAACCCATTACACTTATATATGCATCTGGGTTTTCTATTTTCTCTGCCTCACTCAAAAGGATTTTCAGTGCATTTTCAGGATAGGAATCATCAGAATCCAAAATGGTGAAAAATGGAGTCTCAACTTTTTTAATACCTTCAAAAACCGTGTGAAATTTATGTTGATTCGGGTTTTGAAAATAATCGATTTGAAAATCGGCCTGTTTTTTAAATTCTTTAACCAAATCAGCAGTATCGTCAGTAGATCCGTCATCCATTATGATCCATTTAAAATCTTTAAATCTTTGAGAATTTAAAGAGTCGAATGCACGGCTGAGTGTATGCGCCCGGTTATAAGTAGGTGTGATGACTGTGATTTTAATTTCCATTGTTGCACACAAAAGTTAAAAGGTTTTCAATTTGCTTATAAATTTCATCAATTTCAAACTTGTCTTTGGCTTTCTCTGCCCCGTATTTCAATGTTTTGACCAATTCAGGATTTTTCAGCAGCATTTCCATTTTATTACCGATGTCTTCTTCCTCATATTTCATCAGCATGCCGTCGGTTCCATCACTGATAATCTCGCTAATACCGCCCGTATCTGTTGCCAGAACAGGTATTCCTAATACAAGTGCTTCTTTGACAGAGAGTGGATAAGCTTCACTTTGGGTGGGTAGAATGAAAAAATCTGCATTTTTCATGTACGGAAAAGGATTGTTTTTGTTGCCCAAAAGTACAAAACTGTTTTCCAATTCATGGGCTACAGCCAGTTGACTGAGCTCATCAAATTTATCTCCGTCACCAATGATGAGAATTCTGTGTTTCAACCCTTTGTTCCACAAATCTTTGTGGATATTAAACAAAAGCGGATAACCTTTTCCGTTTTTGACTCGTCCTACAGACACAAAAGTAAACAGCTCATCATTGAATTTTTTAATATCTCCGGTGTTTTCTTTGCTTTTTTGGATGATTGCCTTGGGGTGAATGACATTGTGAATCACTGAGGAATTGTTAAATTCAGCTCCGTACATTGTTTTGACCTGTTCTCGGACATTTTCTGAACAAAAAACGATGTGGTCAAATTTCTGCAATTGATTGATCACTGATTGGCTTCGGTTCAGTTCCGGTTCATGGCTGAATTCCCAATGCACCCAAGCAATTTTTTTGCTTTTTTTCTGTGGACTGTTCAACACCATTTCCAGTTCCGGTTTGCCAAAAGCAATTTCTATATCGTATTTCTGATGGTAGTATAATTGGCTCAGAAATGAAAACCGATGGAGCAACATCAACTTCAATCTTCTGAATACCAATTGGATTTTTTGTATCGGAACAAAGGAGCTGAAATCTTCTTTGCCACGGGCCAGTTTAATGATTTTGATGTCGTCGGGAATTTCACTGCGCAATTCTCCTTGAAAGTAATTGACCATCAAGGTGATATCGAAATTATTTTTTGGGACATGGGTCAGAACATCAATCAAAACTTTTTGAATACCGCCCATTTCAAGCGCACGGATACGAAAGAGTATTTTGATTTTCTGAGGTTTCATTGTTCAATCTGTTTCTACACCGGTTTTGCGGTATTGATTTTTAAATTTTTCTACCCATTGATGAAATTCGTTTTTATTGATTTTATCATCCAAAAATGATTCAAAGTATTCGAGCGAAAAGTCATTTGGAAAATTTTGGCAAGTGTCAAATTCATTTTTGTACCATGCTTCGTTGATCAAAAAATTGAAATAATTCACATCAAATTCAACACCGTATTTGTGATAAGAATTGGTGGCAGAAGATTGGAAAGTGGTTTTTAAATGATTGACGCTGGTTCGTCCAATCATATTTTTATTTGTTTTGTTTTTTCTGTACCAAAGGGCTGCATTTCTGAGTTGCATGTTTTCGTCCACCTTGTTTTTTGCATCTTTCCATACCCAAAGCCAGTATTCTTTTCGCCAAAGTCCCATCAGTATGGAATTTAATTTCCAGTATTCTCTTTTTGTCAGATTGTCCACCCAACCGAGCCGATACATTATTGAAAAGAATTTGAATTTGTTATACATGAACCAATCCATCAGCATGGGAGGCGCTGTCCAGAGTTTTTTGGGTGTTTCTGAATAAATATTTTCAGAAATTTGGTTTTGGTGATGTTCAGGTTTTCTCAATTGACCCACTTTCAGTAAATCCACATTTCGGGTTTTCATCTCTGTAATCATCAATTCAATGTCCATACTTTCTACAAACCAAACATCGTCTTCAATCATCAACACATAATCGGATGCTTCTTTCACTGCATTATACCATAGTTGGGTTGGAATTAAAAAACCGTCAATTTCTTTTCCGCTTTCGAGATTCTCCTTGATTGACTGAACTTTAAAATCATGCTGTTCTGATAAACGGATGATGACTTCTGTATGTTTTGTCCTGATTTTATCCAGATATTTTAGAGGCGTTCCGTCATCCAGAACAATAATTTTGTAATCACCTTTCACAAATCGTTTTATGCTCTGTAAACATCTGTCCAGATAGAAAGGGCGGTTGAAAGATTTGATTAGGATATGGGTCATTTAATAATTCTTGAATTCAAAAATACAGTTATTTTATTGATTTGCGCTTTCACCGGATTTTTCAAAATTAAACCTGCCCAAATGATTGTGCATATCCAAATCGCTGTCGGCAAAACTGATTATAAAATGATTGTGTTCTTCGTCGGTTTCTGGATGTGTAAAAGGAAAAGTAGTAAGCACAATTTCATGTTTGTATTTTGTGAAACCGGTTTTTCTCAATGTCTCATTGCTGATTTTTTGTGAAGATGATACCAAAACTCCGAAAAGTTTCATTCTTTTTCTGAGCATTTCAATGCTGCTCAGCAGTTTTCTGAACTCATCCGGCTTTGTATTATCGAACCGGTAATCCACCACTTTTAGCCAGTTTACACCCTTGTAGAAATAGGGTTTGCAGACAAAATAGACTGCATTTTTGTCTGATTTTTCGTTGGATTGATACACGAAATAAACATCGGAACTATAAAAAAAACGCCATTCAAAATATGCTTTGTTTCGGATGCTTTCAAGCACATTTTTGTTCCAGTTTAATTTTGGAAGATAGAGTTCATCTGCAGTTTTGATTCTTTCAAAATCATTTACAGTTTCAGGAAACTGATAATCAGATGTTTTTTTTGAATTAATTTTTAATCCTCTCTGAAACAGGAATTTAATTTTCAAAAAAGTTGAGCCCCATTTTCTGTACGAGTCCAGATAACCGATTTTTCGTGCACCCATTTTTTGATGAATCACCGCCGACTTGGGTGAAAATCCCACCGCAATGTAATGGTCCTTTTTCAGATAATAATTGGCCAATTCCTTGCCAATACCTATTCCGCGATAATCCTCGAGTACACAATAATCCTGTCCCCAAAAAGCCGGAATTTCATTTTCGTTCAGACTGAGCGGAGCTGGCATGCTCAACATTTGCGCTATGTATTTTCCGTCCTTTTCAACGCCATACAAATAATCTTTTTCTGTAGCAGCAAAAGGATTTTCCACAAACCGATAGCGGTCATAAGCAATGTGCGGACGGCGAAATGGAAAACATATATCGTTGAATTCGTTGATGGTCGACAGTCCGTATTTTTGTTGCTCAGAAAATCGAAAATAGTGAGGCATGAGACAATATTAAAATAGTTTTCTTTTTAATTTATTCGCCCAGCTGTTTTCTCTTTCAAAAATGAATTTTGCCATGTCGGCTGTTTCATTGATGGGGTGGTTTCCTATTTGGGAGATATTTCTCCTGACACAAGTGTCAAACAATACTTTGTTCCAGTTGTTTCTGGTACTGGTTTTTTTTTCTTTGGCTTGCGAAACTCCACCTTTGTGCTGGCGGTAGCGATAGAGTGGCTTCTCAATGAAAACAAAATCGCCTGTTTCATACATTTTCAAATAAAGGTCAAAATCCACTGACGAAGTCAGTTCAGAATTGATGCCTACGGTTTTTGAATATGCTTCTTTTTTAAATGAAAAGAAGTGAGAGACTTCGTTATTGATATTAAAAAAAAAGGGATTCCGGTTTTTGATTTTTCGTGTTCTTGGATAGAGATGGAGTGGTTTCAATTGTTCATCACAAAGCATGATTTGAGAGTAAGTGGCCACCGCATCATTTTTCTGAATGGCATGGATACTCTCTTCAAGTGCTGTTTCATAAACCGCGTCATCGGGATCCACAAATCCGCAAATTTGCCCCGAAGCATTGCTGACACATTCTCTCTTGGTGTAGCCGACTCCTTTGTTGGTTTTGTTCTGAAAGAGTTTAATTCTGTCGTCGGTTTCTGCCAACTGCTTTAGTTTCTGAAAGGAACCATCTGTTGAACAATCATCCACAATCACAATTTCAAAATCCTTGAAAGTCTGTCGAAGAAGATTTGGATAACAATCCTGATGAAACAGATTCCAATGGTTGTAATGCGCTATGAGAACAGAAAATAACATGATTTCAGGCAGGTTGATTTTTGTACTTTTCGTAATCCTTTTTCAGTTCGTTTTCATCGATTTCATCTTTGACTCTAAATACGAACAAACTATTGACAGACTCAATTTTGTCAAGGTATTTTTCCACTATTTTGTATTCATCTCTCAACGAGTAATCGTGTACAAGGATTTTTAAATCCTTGTTGTTTTGACAGTTCAGTACAGATTGTAGCGTACAAGCCACTCTGAATCTCCCGTCAACAAGAATCAAATCATAAACCGAAGGGTCGGTCAGTTCAAAAATTTCTGATGAAAATTTATAAAAGTTTTTTGAATCACTTTCATCCACTGGGAATCCCCATGATTTGGTTTTGCCGATATCGGTGAAAAACACATTCAATCGTTTGCCCAATTGATTGCTGATTAATTTATAACCATTCATGAAATCAATCCATTCCCAGTTGGTATCCACAGAGGTTATCTCTGTCTCAGAATGAAGCAAAGCGAAAATCGTGCTGCCTCCCAACCCGAATTCCAAATAGTTTTTGGAATTACTGAGGTGTTTTTTCAAAAGCTCTTTCTCATCATTATGCATAATAAACGGATAGACTTTGGGCGTTTTTCTTTTTTGGTCTATCCATATCTCGAGCCTTCTCAAGTTTTTCTTAATAATACCAGTCATCGGTTGAAATTTAGCCAAAATTACAATTAATTCAGAAATGCTTGAACCAAACTTGTCATCAGAATTTATTAATGGAGATTTTTTTTGGGTTGTTTAAATTTATATTTCAAGATTATTTTCGGTAAAATTTAAATAAATTCTATAGATTCTATATCTCCTGCAACTCAACCATTCTTTTGAATTTCACATTTCGTTTGACCAAACTTTCAAAGCTATCCATGTCCACAATCTGACCTTTTTCCATCAGTATTACGCGATCAACATTTCGTACAGTCGAAAGCCTGTGGGCCACTATCAACAAAGTATATTTCCCCTGCAACGCATCTATACTTTGCTGAATTTCCTTTTCTGTTTTTGAATCCAGTGCAGAAGTGGCTTCGTCCAGAATAAGAAAGTCA
Source organism: Weeksellaceae bacterium (assembly GCA_028694715.1). Taxonomy (GTDB): domain Bacteria; phylum Bacteroidota; class Bacteroidia; order Flavobacteriales; family Weeksellaceae; genus Moheibacter. The sequence continues at coordinate 6,849 of JAQVKJ010000051.1, forward strand.
GTATTTTTGCTCAGCCGTCGTGTAGCGCAAACCCATTGTTGTTCATAGTGAATTCTCAATTGAAAACAATTATTACCGGAGGATTTTATGCGGATCTCTGATAATTAAAAAAAACCGATTTTAAAAGGTATCCAAAGAAATTTTATATTTGCCTGAATCAACATAAACCAATGAATAAAATTTCAGAAACAATCAAGGTTTTTTTTGCCTATCTGGTCAGGCCAAATTTGTATCCGGAAATGTTCAGAAAAATTTACAAAAATATTTTTCAGAGAAATTCGGCAAGCCGGGGCAGAGAAATTTCAGAAAAATGGTGCGCTGACCGTGCTGTTAACCCGGATGAAGCGATTATGCGGTTGACCGGAAACAGTGATTACGAAAAGATTGAAAATAAATATGCTGATATATTTGATAAGGCAAGAAAAGTTGAACAAAGTGTTCCGGTGAAAATGGGCGGAGCAGCTGCGCTTAATTTGATTTATTGGCTGTGTGAATATATCAATGCGGAAAATGTGCTCGAAACAGGCGTTGCCTACGGATGGTCATCACTGGCTGCCTTGTTGTCGCTTTCAAAAAGAAACGGAATGCTTTATAGTTCTGATATGCCCTATGCCGGCAGGGACAACGACGCCTGGGTGGGATGTGTGGTACCTGATAACTTTAGAAAGAACTGGAAATTATTCAGGTATGCAGACCGCGAATCGCTTCCCAAAATCTTCAAAGAACAAAACGATTTTGACTTTATTCACTACGCCAGTGACAAATCATACAATGGCCGGATGT
>JAQVKJ010000052.1 GCA_028694715.1 Weeksellaceae bacterium
TTGTGCATTCATTCTTTGGGCAATACCGGCCAAATCCTCTTGAGAATAAAATTTATCGGCAGATGATTTAAAACTTCCGTCTTCATTCACCCGAACCCAAACGAAACCTCGTGCCCCAATTTGCGGTCGCTGAATCCATTCCAACAAACGGTCGATGTCTTTTCTGGAATATGAATTCAAGCTTGGCGCAGCGATTCCTACTATCAATTCTTCTTTGTCAAAAATCTCGAATCCTTTTCCTTTGGCCAAATCATTGAGTTCGTGAAACTCCATTCCGAATCGGATATCGGGTTTGTCGTTTCCGTATTTTTTCATTGCTTCGGCATAAGTCATTCTTGGGAATTTATCTATCTCAATATTGTGAATATTTTTGAGCAAATGTTTCATCAGTCCTTCAAAAACATTCAAGACATCTTCTTGTTCGACAAAAGCCATTTCGCAGTCGATTTGGGTAAATTCGGGTTGTCGGTCGGCTCTTAAATCCTCGTCTCTGAAGCATTTTACAATTTGAAAATACTTATCCATTCCGCCCACCATCAGCAATTGTTTAAAGGTTTGCGGTGATTGTGGCAAAGCATAAAATTCACCCGGATTCATTCTGGATGGAACCACAAAATCTCTGGCTCCTTCAGGAGTAGATTTGATCAGAACAGGGGTTTCAATTTCGAGAAAATCCAAATCAGATAAATATTTTCTGACTTCCTGCGCGATTTTGTGCCTGAAAATCAACTTGTTTTTGACCGTACTCCTTCTGATGTCTAAATATCGGAACTGCATTCTCAACTCTTCTCCGCCATCGGTTTGGTCCTCAATGGTAAACGGAGGCGTTTTTGATTCGTTGAGTATTTCAATGTCTTGGACGAGAATTTCTATTTCTCCTGTGGGTATATTTTTGTTTTTGGATTCTCTTTCGATTACGGTGCCTGTGGCCTTAATCACAAATTCTCTTCCTAATTTTGAAGCTTTATCCATCAAAGCCTTGTCGCTGCGCTGTTCGTCCAAAATCAACTGAGTGACTCCGTAGCGGTCGCGCAAATCAATCCATATCATGAATCCTTTGTCACGAATGACAGAAACCCAACCACTGAGTGTAACTTTTTGGTTGATATGATGATGGTTTAATTCTCCGCAATTGTGTGTTCTGAACATTTTTGAAAACTTTGACTGCAAATGTAAGTCAGAAAATTGAAGTTAAAAATTAGGATTTAATATATTTCACTTTGGCATGGTTCGAGCAGGTTTGCAAATGTTGGCGAACTACATCAGAAAACCGGAATGGAAAAACCTAACAGAAAATGATGAGTGTTTTTTCATTCCTTTAGAGCCATTAATACGAATGAGAAATGAACTTTGTATTGGATTTGTGTGGAATCAGCAAACCCGAAAAAGTCAAAATACTGCAAGCGTAATTTTCTTCCTTTTTGTAGAGTTTTAGAAATATTTAATGCTCCTCAAGATAATCTTGGATTTTTTTTGCGATGATGGGGGCTGCAATCATAATCGCAAGGGAAAGTATGTTTTTAGAGGTTTTGCCAAGTCTAAATTTTTCTGCGGCTTTGTCGGATAGGAAATTGAGTGATGAATGTACATTTCCTCCCAAGCTTGTTTTTTGGACGATTGACTTGTTCTCAATTGTATTCACTAATTTATTGACTGTGGAATACAGGAAACTCTCCTTGGCCTTTTTATCGGCCAAAGCCATCTTTAGTTTAAGCTCTTTTTTGGCCTGTCTCAGCTCGGCCAGTGTTTCAATGTGTTTGGTTTTCATAGAAATTTTTCTTCCTCCTCGTCTTCATCAGAAGTATCAATGGCATCCATGGCAGCTTTCACTGCTTTGTCAGTGAGATAAAGCATGATTCTCTTTCTGAATAGAAGCAAAACGGCCAGTATCAATAGGTCAACTACAAAAAGCACCAAAAATCCCATACCGATATTGTCGAACCAATTGCCCAATAGAAATCCAACTGCAAGACTTGCCGCAAAGAAAGCCAACATCACAAACATGCCTGCCAAAATGCCAAACACGCTGGCAGCAAACATATTGCTGACTGAGTCAACGATTTCAAGTTTGGCATAACTGATTCTGTTATTGATGTATTCTTTTAAATCATCAAACATAAGAGGATGCTTTAATCAAAAATAAAAAAATGCCGAGATTTACACCCCAACATTTTCTTCAAATTCATCTTTGGCATTCTCAGCTTTGTGTTTCCATTCGCTGGCGGTTTTCTGAAGCCTGCTTTTGATGTCGGCCAATTTTTCTTCAAGTTCGGCTTTTACTTTTTTAGCCTGTTCGTTCAAATCACCTGTATATTTCTCAAGTTCCTTTTTGAGCTTATCGGCTTCTTTTTTCAACTGTTTTCTGGTGTCTTTCCCTGATTGCGGAGCCAAGAGCAATCCCGCGGCAGCACCTGCGGCAGCACCAATCAATAGACCGGCTAATAATTTAAAGGCTCCATTTTCTTTTGCCATAATGTTTGTTTTATTGGATGAATGTTCTAAAAATAATTTACAATCGCAATAAGGACAAAAACAATACCAAAATATTTTATCTTTACCACCGATTTTAGAAAATCTTTAAAAATGTTGGAACTATCAATAAAAGGAGAATTGATGCCTTCTTCTCCCATCAGAAAACTAACACCTTATTCAGACAAAGCCGAAAAAAGAGGAATCAAAGTATATCACTTGAATATTGGACAACCCGATATTGATTCTCCTCAATCTGCGCTTGAAGCCATCCAAAATCAACCCTTCAAAGTGCTTTCTTATACCCATTCCGAAGGAACAGCCGAATACAGAAAAAGTCTGTCAGATTATTACAAAAACCGTGGATTGCCCGTGGAACCTTCTGAAATGATTATCACCAACGGTGGCTCGGAAGCATTGTTGTTTTGTTTTGGAATCATATGCAATCCGGGAGATGAAATCATTGTTCCAGAACCATTCTATGCAAATTACAACAGTTTTGCAGTGCAAAGTGGAGTGAAAATTATTCCAATACAGTCAAAAATCGAAGACAATTTTGGCCTTCCACCTATAGAATCTTTTGAAGCAAAAATTACGGATAAAACCAAAGCGATTCTTATCAATAGTCCAGGGAATCCCACGGGTTATCTCTATACCAGAAAGGAACTTGAAAAATTGAAAGAGCTCGTACTCAAATATGAACTTTTTCTGATTTCAGATGAAGTTTATGCCGAATATGTGTACAGCGATGAAGAATTTGTCTCAGCATTGAGTTTTCCTGAACTCAAAGAAAATGTGATTGTCATCGATTCCGAATCAAAGCGTTTCAGTATGTGTGGACTGAGGATTGGTGCCATCATTTCAGGTAATTCCGAAATTATCAAAAGGGCACTTCGATTTGCCCAGGCCCGTTTGTGTCCCAATATTATCAGTCAGTATGCAGCTACAAAAGCGCATCAGAATGTGGGGACTTATTTTGATGATTGTCGTGCTGAGTACATCAGCCGCAGAGATCTACTGGTCAGTGAACTCAACCGCATTCCCGGCGTGATTTGTCCGCATCCTCAGGGTGCATTTTATTGCATGGTCGAACTGCCGGTAGATGATACTGAGAAATTTGCCATCTGGCTACTCGATGAATTTAATTTGAACGGTGAAACTGTAATGATTGCTCCCGGCAACGGATTCTACAGCGATCCGAATCAAGTGAAAAATCAAGCGAGATTTGCTTATGTACTCAACAAGGAAGAATTGCAAAAATCGGTTGAAATTCTGAGTGCAGCTTTGAAAAAATATCCGGGGACAGTTCGTTGAACCAATGGATTATTTGATTAAAACCAGATGATTTTGATTTCAGAGAAAATTTCTTTAAAAAACTATAATACTTTTGGTATAAATGCCTACAGCAGGTATTTTGCACAGGCAAATTCGACCAATGAAATCATCAATGCCCTCCGTTGGGCTGAGGAAAACAATCAACAATTGCTGTTGCTCAATGGCGGAAGCAATGTCCTGCTGACCAAGGATTGGGATGGATTGACTCTTAAAATTAATCTGAAAGGAATTCAAATCACTGAACGAAGTGAGGATTTTGTCTGTGTAAAAGCCCAGTCGGGTGAGAATTGGCATGATTTTGTTCAATGGACACTGAATCAGGATTTCGGTGGATTAGAAAATCTGTCGCTGATTCCTGGAAATGTCGGCACAGCACCTATTCAAAACATAGGTGCATACGGAGTAGAAATCAAAGATTGTATGTATCAGCTCAGTGCATTGGAAATTTCAAGCTCAAAAATTAAAACTTTTACAAATGCTCAGTGTGAATTCGGATACAGGGATTCGATTTTTAAGAATGAGCACAAGGGTAAATTCGTCATCTTGGATGTTAGCTTTCGACTCAGCCGTAGAAATCATGTTCTGAATACGGCCTACGGCGCGATTGTTTCTGAGCTTGAAAAACTCGGTGTGAAAAACCCAAGCATTCAGGATGTTAGCCGTGCTGTGATTCATATCAGGAAACAGAAACTGCCCGATCCGGATGAAATAGGAAATTCGGGTAGTTTTTTTAAAAACCCTGTTATTTCGTTGGATGAGTTTGATAAGTTAAAAGTAAAATACCCGGATGTTCAAGGGCATGCATTCAATGAAAAAATGAAAGTCAATGCCGGATGGCTGATTGACAAAGCCGGCTGGAAGGGAAAAAGATTTAGTGATGCGGGTGTGCATCAGAATCAGGCACTTGTTCTGGTGAATTATGGTAATGCAAGCGGCGCTGAAATTTACGAGCTTTCTGAAAAAATCAGTGAGGACATATTTGAGAAATTCGGAATATTGCTTGAAAGAGAAGTGAATATCATTTGAGCTGATTCACCCAATTTATCCCAAAGACTGCGTTCAGCGCAGCAGTTTCTGTCCTTAACCTCTGATTTCCAAGTGAAATCCCGATAAATCCTTTTTTCTCTGCAAGGGTGATTTCTTCTTTTGAGAAATCTCCTTCGGGTCCAATCAGAATCAAATAATCGGTTTCGGGTTTTGCAAGTGATTGAAAATGAGCGCGCTCAAAATCAGTATCACAATGTGCAATCAGTTTTTGCATCTCGGAATTCTGAAGGATGAAATCATTGAATTTCATGAGATGATTGATCTTCGGGAAATAGGCTTTTAATGATTGTTTTACTGAAGATGCAACGATTTTTGAAATCCTTTCAATGTTAATTTTCTTTCTCTCTGAATGAAATGTCAGAACAAAACTGATTTAATCTACACCAATTTCCAGCGCCTTTTCTATGTGAATTTCGGTTCTGTCCATGGTTTTTGTAGGCGAAACAGCGATGTGTAAATGGTAATTTCTCTTTTCAAAATTCTCAATTACCGAGTCTAACTTAATTTCGACCGAATGAGTAGAAATCAAGCTGACCTCACCTGTGCCCATCTTTCCAGAGCCGTCGATGACATTGATTATTTGACCGGGTTTTCCTCTCAGTACTTTTGTGAAATGTCTGGCTTCCTCGTCTGAGAGTAAAGCTGTATTTCCATTTATTTGACCAATAAAAAGTTGCATCAGATGGGGTATTTGGCTATGGTAGGTTCGGTAATTTCTGAAAAATTACGAAGTTCAAATTTCAATTGACCGGCCATGGCAATCATGGCTGCATTGTCGGTGGTATAAGTGAACTTAGGGATGAATACTTCAAATTTTTCGTTCTCCTGTAATGCCTTCAAACGATTTCTGATTTCAGAATTCGCAGAAACACCGCCGGCAATGGCCAGTTGACTAATATTATTTTGCTCAGCGGCTTTCAATAATTTTTCCATGAGAATGTCAACGATGGTTTTCTGAATGGAAGCGCAGAGGTCTTTCAGGTTTTCTTTGACAAATTCCGGGTTTTTTTTGGTTTCATTTTGGATAAAATACAGTATGCCGGTTTTTAATCCACTGAAACTGTAGTTCAATCCATCTACCTTTGGTTTTGAGAAATGAAATTTTTCAGGATTCCCTTCCTTCGCAAATTTATCAATGAGTGGTCCTGAAGGATAGTCAAGTCCCATGATTTTTCCTGCTTTATCGAATGCTTCACCCGCAGCATCGTCAATCGTTTCACCTATAATTTCCATGTCAAAATAATTGTTCACCTTCACAATCTGTGTGTGACCACCACTCACGGTCAGACAAAGAAATGGAAACCTTGGTTTTTTGTTTCCTGCGTCTTCAATAAAGTGGGCCAGTATATGTCCCTGCATATGATTGACTTCTATAAGTGGAACATTGAGTGCCATGCTCAGAGATTTGGCAAAACTACTGCCTACCAAAAGTGAACCCATCAGCCCTGGTCCTCGTGTATAGGCGATTGCACTGAGTTGTTTGGGATTGATTCCTGCTTGTTTCAATGCTTCGCTTACGACCGGAACAATGTTTTGTTGATGTGCTCGTGAAGCCAATTCAGGAACCACGCCGCCATAGCTTTGGTGTATTTTTTGACCAGCAATGACATTGGAAAGAATTTTGTGGTTCTGAATCACTGCAGCAGCCGTGTCATCGCAAGAAGATTCGATTCCTAAAATGTATGGAAAAGCACTCATTGTTTGTTATGAATTAATTAATTGGCGTAATTTTACCACAAATATCGGAATTTTTAATTTTGAAAATCCTCAGAAGAATAGGCAGATTGATTCTGATACCACTCATCGTGGTGTTGACATTGCTGCTTGTACTTATGATATCCATACAAATTCCAGCGATACAGACCAAAGTTGCCAGATATGCGGTAGAGGAACTCAACCGGACTTTTGGGACAGAAATCAATGTGGAGAGAGTGAAAATTGATTTTTTTGGCGATGTGAATCTCTATGGAGTTTCGGCCAAAGACGAATATGATGCCGATTTTATTGATATTAAAAGAATTCAGGTAGGGCTGAGTCTGACTGAATTTATTAAAAATCCGTCCAGACTGACTATCAAAAAACTCAAACTCTACGAGCCGAATGTGAGGGTGATTACCTACAAGAATGACAGCGTCAGCAACTTTATTAAATTGGTGGATAGTTTTTCCAGTGAAGAGGAAAAGCAAAAATCAGATTTCAGACTGAGCGGCAATATTGAAATTCAGAACGGAAAACTTTTGATCAGAAACCAAAATTTAGCAACAAACAAACAAGATTGGGTGGATGCAGAAAACTTCAATATGGATGTGCGCAATTTCAGCTTGGTGGATGATGAAATCATTGCAGAAATAAAATCATGGAATTTTGACACAAAACGAAAAGGAGAAAAATACGCAATAGAAAATTTTTCAGGAAATTTTCATTATTCACAAAAGGATATAAGCATTGAGAATTGGAGTTTCAAAACTGAAGATTCACAATTGGACGGTCATCTGAAACTCTTGACTGAGAATGAGGGCGACATGTCTGATTTTCTTAACAAAGTTGTTTGGGACCTCGAATTGATGGAAGGCTCCCAAGTGAGTTTCAAGGACATTCGTTATTTTGTGGACGAATTTGACAATGACAATACCGTCCAAGTCAGCGGCCTTGTAGCGGGCACGATTAACGACATGAAATTCAACGACTTGCAGCTTTCGGCCGAAGGAGTTTTTCTTGCAACCGACGCACTGAATCTAATTGATAT
>JAQVKJ010000053.1 GCA_028694715.1 Weeksellaceae bacterium
CTCTTCCGATCTAAAGACAGAGATGGTGACGGTATCCTTGATGAGGATGACGCTTGCCCTGACACCCCAGGTGTTCCTTCTGACAACCCTGAATGCCACGGCTGTCCTGACACTGATGGAGACGGACTCTGCGACAAAATCGATGACTGCCCAAATGAAGCAGGCCCTGTTGAAAACGGTGGTTGTCCTATCCTTGACAGAGACGGCGACGGTATCCTCGATGTAGATGATGACTGCCCTGATACTCCGGGTGTTGCATCTTCAATCCCTGGTTGTAACGGTTGTCCTGACAGAGATGGTGACGGTGTTTGTGACGGTAAAGACGAATGTCCTGACGAATTCGGACCAGTTGAAAACAACGGTTGTCCAATCCCTGTTGACCCATGTACAGATGTACAAGCCATCAAAGATGCATTGAAAAATGTATTGTTTGAATACAACTCTTTTGATTTGACTGCAGAATCTAAAGTTATTCTTGACAATATTGCTCCATTGTTGACAAGTAAGAGCTTCAAAAACCCTCACTGGTTGGTAGAAGGTCATACCGATAACAAAGGTAGCCAGGCTTATAACCTGCCACTGTCTGAGAAAAGAGCAGCTTCTGTAAAAACTTATCTCGAAAGTAAAGGTGTACCTGCAAGCATCCTGAAATCTGTTGGATTCGGATTGTCATTGCCTATCACTACCAATGATACTGAAGAAGGTAGAGCAAGAAACAGACGCGTTGAACTGAAATATGCTGATGCTAACTTCCAGCCTGCTGCACTTGAAGTGGATGACGACTGTGCAAATGTTCAGATGGCTGACTTGGCCAGAACAATCTACTTCAAAACCGCTTCAGCTGATTTGGTAGAAGCTTCTAAACAAAGCCTTGATGTGATTGCATTGTACATGAATTCAACCACTGGAAACTACGAAATCCAAGGTCATACAGATGATGTTGGTAACGATGCTAACAATATGAGATTGTCTCAAAGAAGAGCCCAGTCCGTATTTGATTACTTGGTTTCTAAAGGTGTGGACGGAAGCAGATTGAAAGCTGTCGGATATGGTGAATCACAACCAAAATACGATAACAAAACTGCTGACGGAAGAGCCCAGAACAGAAGAATTGAAATTGTGAAACAATAATTTCATATTCAAATATTTAAGGAAAGCCGCTCATTGAGCGGCTTTCTTTTTTTATATCTCTGATTGAGTTTTATTTTGATGAAGCAAATCGGGAAGCTGCTGTTCTTATTTCTTTACTGTCCTTTCAAGCATGGGAACAAATTGACAGTCTCCGTACTCCACCTTCTCAAATTTCATTTCGTCCAACCGCAAAATAGCAGTCATTCGCTGGGTTTTCTCGCCACCAACAGGAATTACCATAATACCACCCACCTTTAATTGTTCGAGCAAAGCTTTAGGAATCTGTGAAGCACCTGCGGTTACAATGATTCTGTCGTAAGGAGCAAACGCAGAAAGCCCCTTGTAGCCGTCTCCGTAGGTGGCATATTTGGGCATGACATGAATTTTTTTAAACATTTTTTGTGAAAAATCAAACAACTCTTTTTGCCTTTCGATGGTGTACACTTCAGCACCCATGGCAATGAGCACTGCGGTCTGATATCCACTGCCCGTACCAACTTCAAGCACCTTGTCTTCTTTCTTCAAATGCAAAAGAGAACTCTGCGCAGCCACCGTATAAGGATGAGAAATGGTCTGACCCGCACCTATAGGGAAGGCCATGTCTTGGTAGGCATACTCTTCAAAAGCACTGTCGATAAACAAATGTCTTGGAATCCGATTGATAGCTTCCAAAACATTTTCATCACTGATTCCTTTGCTCCTGAGCAATTCCACCAATTGCCTTCTTTTTCCCTTGTGCTTATATTCGTCTGTCATTATGAATTCTTTTTTCCCTGCAAAATTGGGCAATTTTATGGAAACTCTGTATTTTTAAACTCAAATTTAAATCATGCTAAAAATTGGCGTTATCGGAGCAGGTCATTTAGGGAAAATTCATCTGAGACTTGCAACTTTGTCAGAAAAACTCGAACTCGTTGGTTTTTATGATTCCAACACCCAAGATTCTGAAAATACCGAACTTGAATTTGGCTACAAATTTTTTCGGTCAGTTGATGAACTGATTGAAAAATGCGATATCATCGTTGTGGTCACACCCACGCTCTCTCATTTTGAATATGCTAAAAAAGCAATATCCGCTTCCAAACATGTGTTCATCGAAAAACCAATAGCCAATTCGATACAGGAAGCACATGAAATCATCAGGCTGGCAGAAGAATACGGAGTGAAGGGGCAGGTTGGGCATGTAGAACGATTCAACCCGGCATTCAAGGCAGTCAAAAACCTGATTCACAATCCCATGTTTATTGAGACACACCGTTTGGCTGAGTTCAACCCCAGAGGAACCGATGTGCCGGTTGTACTCGATTTGATGATTCACGATCTGGATGCCATTCTGAGCATTGTGAAATCAAATATTAAGGAAATTCATTCCAGTGCTGTAGCGGTCATCAGCGAATCACCCGATATAGCAAATGCAAGAATTGAATTTGAGAATGGCTGTGTTGCCAATATTACTTCGAGTCGGATTTCGATGAAAAATATGCGTAAATCGAGATTCTTTCAGAAAGATTCCTATATTTCAGTCGATTATCTCGAAAGAAAATGCGAGGTCATCAAAATGAAGGACGCACCTGAAAATCCAAGTGCTTGGGATATGATTTTGCAAAACGCAGAAGGAGTCAAAAAGCAAATTTATTTTGAAAATCCCAAAATTACCCCCAATAACGCTATTCTGGAAGAGTTAGAGAGTTTTGCCGATGCAATAGTTAATAATACAACACCTTTGGTAACTTTGCAACAGGCAACCAAAGCACTCGAAGTTGCTCACATGATTATAGAAAAATTTAATCAATAAAAATTATATAAATGAATAAAGTAGCTGTAATAGGAGCAGGAACCATGGGAAACGGCATCGCTCAAACTTTTGCCCAAAAGGCGTACAAGGTCAATTTAATCGATATTTCTGACCAGGCGATAGAAAGAGGCATCAATACCATCACAAACAATCTCGACAGAATGCTGGGTAAGGGAAGAATTACCGAGGAAGACAAATCCGCAACGCTTGCCAACATCACTACTTTCATAAATATGGAAGAAGGTGTCAGGGATGTTGGACTTGTGATAGAAGCCGCTACTGAAAATATGGAACTGAAACTGAAAATCTTCGAACAACTCGACCAAATTACTCCTTCGGATGTCATCTTGGCCTCAAATACTTCATCGATTTCAATTACAAAAATAGCATCTGCCACAAGCCGTCAGGACAAAGTCATTGGAATGCATTTTATGAATCCGGTACCAGTGATGAAACTGGTGGAAATTATCCGTGGCTTCAGTACCTCTGATCAGGTGACTCAAACAATTATGGACTTGTCTGTGAAATTGGGAAAACAACCGGTGAAAGTAAACGATTATCCCGGATTTGTAGCCAATAGAATATTGATGCCGATGATCAACGAATCCATAGAAACTTTATACAACGGAGTAGCCGGTGTAAGCGAAATTGACGAAGTTATGAAACTCGGAATGGCTCATCCGATGGGTCCACTACAGCTGGCTGACTTCATTGGGCTGGATGTTTGCCTCTTTATTTTAGAAGTCATGTTCGAAGGATTCAAAAACCCGAAATACGCACCCTGTCCTTTGCTGGTAAAAATGGTAACCGCTGGCAAACTCGGTGTGAAATCCGGAGAGGGCTTTTATGATTATTCAGTTTCTAAAAAAGCTGAAAAAGTTTCTGCCTCGTTTCAATAAATAGGTTTAATTTTGGAAAAACTGTTAGAAATAATAAAATATGTTTATATATTAGTGAATTAAAATCCAAAACGAGTATATGAAGAACTTTTCTATTTTTTTTACCCTACTTTTTTTGATGGTTTCTGTTGAGTCCTATTCACAGAACACATTGAGAAAATGGTATATAAGTGGTGGTGTTCACGCTGTGAATCACCCGGCAGTCAGAGGATTTGGCGACGGACTGACAAATGGAGATTATTGGTCGTTTGTTCCGCCTCTTTCACAAATTTCGGTGGCTAGAACACTCAACCGTTCCTTCTCTTTAGATTTTCAGGCTTCGATTGGTGAGATTGATAATACCCGTCTGATGATTGACAATGAATTTATGGCCTTGGTGGGACTTGGACTGAGATATCGTTTCGCAAACGGATATATTCTGAAAGAAACTTCTTGGTTCGACCCTTATCTGAGATTCGGAGCAAATTACCACAGAATGCCCTACCGTGGACTCCATTTTGACCCCGTGGTCTATGACGGTGACGGAAACCCAATCAGTGGGGTCATCGATGTCAAAGACGACGCGCTGGAAACCGGAGCCGTTGCAGGAAATGACCATTTTGCATTGTCTGGAGGTATCGGGATGAACTTCTGGATAAAACCAAAAATCGGTTTGAATCTTGAACTTCAGTATGTGGCAGTACCAGCAATCAAGTCAGACTACATAGATTTCTTCCAAGCAAAAGCGGGAATTGCATTTAGATTTGGAAAAAGCGACCGCGATGGTGATGGAATTTATGACGAAGATGACGAATGCCCGGATGTACCCGGATTGGAGAAATTCAAAGGTTGTCCTGACACCGACGGGGACGGAATTGAAGACCGAATGGACGAATGTCCACTGGAAGCATGCCCGAACGGTGAGGAAACCGATGAATACTACTGTGTGAACGGATGTAAAGTGATGAAAGAAATTGTGGAAGAACCAGAACCGGAAGAACCTGTAGTAATAGATGAGCCAGTGAAAGAAATTACTCTGGAAGATGTTAACTTCAACTTTGACAAATATGATTTGACGGCCGAAGGCAGAGCAAATGTTAAAGAAGCTGTAGAGTACATCAACAAAGAAGGAGGTGATTATTTCATCGACGGATTTACCGACAGCGTCGGAACAGAAGCATACAATATGAAGCTTTCTGAAAGACGGGCACAAACCGTTAAAGACGCACTGATTCAGGAAGGTATAGATGAAAGCCGCCTTGAAATCAGAGCCTTCGGTGAACAGTATCCGAAATGTACCAATGAAACCTCTGAAGGCAGAGCTTGCAACCGTAGGGTAGTAGTGATTAAGAGGTATTAAATTGTAAAATTACATATCAAAAGCGGGAGAAGTCTCCCGCTTTTTTTTTTGTATTAATTCATTGATTGAAAGCTCTTTAATATTATTTGATATGAAACACACAAAAAATTATCATTTCATGTTTGGCTTTTGACTATCGACTTAATTGTTACCTTTGCGGCGTTTATAGAAATGTAGTGATGAAACTATCCACAAGAGTGAAAGAAACTGCACCTTCGGCAACCATTGCCATGACCCAAAAGGCAAGAGACCTCAGGGCAGAAGGAAAGGATGTTATCAGTCTGAGTATTGGTGAGCCGGACTTCAATACACCTGATTTTATTAAGCAAGCCGCCAAAAAAGCCATCGACGAAAATTACTCACATTATTCGCCAGTTTCAGGTTATCCGGAAACCAAGCAAGCGATTGTACAGAAATTCAAAAGAGACAATGGATTGGACTACAAACCTTCGCAGATTGTAGTTTCAACAGGTGCAAAACAATCGCTATACAATGTATTCCAGTCAATCATTTCAGAAGGGGACGAAGTGATGATTCCCACCCCCTACTGGGTAACCTATACAGATATTGTGAAAATCTGCGGCGGCAAACCAATATATGTGCAAACCACTATTGACACAGGTTTTAAGGTCACAGAAGCCATGCTTGAAGAGTCAATTTCACCTCGTTGCAAAGCCATCATTTTCAGCTCCCCCAATAACCCGAGCGGCGCAGTTTATGATATTGAAGAACTCAAAGTCATCGCCCGTTTTGCTGAAAAACATGATTTGATAATCATTTCTGACGAAATTTATGAACACATAATTTATAGCGGAAAGAACGCAAGCATTGCCACACTGCCAGAAGCTTATGACAGAACAGTCACCGTCAACGGATTGTCTAAAATTTTTGCGATGACCGGCTGGAGACTGGGTTATATAGGGGCTCCGGAATGGCTGGCCAAAGCCTGTGAATTGATTCAGGGACAGGTAACATCTGGTGCGAATTCAATCAGCCAACGAGCTGCAATCACAGCACTTGAAGCCGATATATCAAGTGTGCAATATATGATTGATGCCTTCAGAAGGAGAAAAGAACTGATGATGAAATGGGCATCAGAAATCCCGGTGTTCAATGTGGCCGAACCAGCAGGTGCTTTTTATTTGTTTCCGAATGTGAAAAAAGCATACGGAAAAATATACAGAGGAAAAACCATCCACAATGCAGACGAGCTGACTTCCCTTATACTTGAGGAAGCATTGGTAGCAACAGTCTCCGGAACAGCTTTTGGAAACGACGATTGCATTAGGATTTCGTACGCAGCATCAGAAGAACAACTCAATGAAGCGATGAGAAGAATCCAAGAGCTTCTGAAATAATTCAGCCAACTGATGTAAATCACAGAAATTTTGTAGATTCGGTTGTATTTTTGTAAGATGAATAAATGATTCATTCTTAATTCATTTAAATGATTAAAACAGATATAATTATTATCGGAGCCGGACCGGCAGGACTTTTCACCGTTTTTGAAGCAGGATTACTCAAGATGCACTGTCATCTGATTGATGCACTACCACAACCCGGTGGACAGCTGACAGAGCTTTATCCCAAAAAACCAATTTTTGATATTCCAGGATATCCGACCGTAGGTGCAGGAGAATTGGTGGACAACCTGATTGACCAAATCAAACAATTCAGACCCGGATTTACTTTGAATGAAGTGGCCGAAACCATAGACGAACAGGAAGACGGAAGCTTTGTGGTGACAACCAACCGCGGTACCAAGCATCTGTGCAAGGCCGTTGTGATTGCAGGAGGATTGGGGAAATTTGAACCCAGAAAACCCGAACTCAATAAGCTGTCAAAATACGAGGAGAACGGAGTGGAGTATTTTGTCAGAGATCCTGAAATGTTCAGAGACAAAAAAATTGTGATTGCAGGAGGTGGAGATTCGGCATTGGACTGGAGTATTTATCTGTCCGAAGTTGCCGCCGAAACCACACTGATACATAGAAGGAATGAATTCAGAGGAGCCCTGGATTCGGTTGAGAAAGTGAAAGAACTCAAACTGATGGGTAAACTCAACCTGATTACTCCAGCAGAAGTAACACAACTTCACGGAGATGATGGATTGAATGCCATCAGCATAGAAAAAGACGGCAAAACACAAATCTTAGAAACCGATTTCCTGATTCCGCTCTTTGGCCTGTCTCCAAAATTAGGACCCATTGCCGATTGGGGACTCGAAATCGAAAAGAATGCCATCAAAGTCAATAATGCGCTCGACTATCAAACAAACCGTAGTGGAATTTATGCGGTGGGCGATTGCAACACTTATCCGGGAAAATTAAAACTAATTCTATGTGGTTTCCACGAAGCTACGATGGCCGTGCAGAGTATTTATCAACG
>JAQVKJ010000054.1 GCA_028694715.1 Weeksellaceae bacterium
AAGGGTATTGGGCTTCTTACGCCTTTCGCCGTGATTGCTATGCTGATGCTGGCAAATCACTTTATAAGAAAGGACGAGAAACTCGTAAAATCTGTTGACAGGTTCAGATAGACTTAACAACTTTTTATAGGAGTGTAAGGCAGCCCTCATGGGCTGCTTTTTTGTTTTCTCTGGGTTGACTTGATTTTTTTATTTCTAAATAAATTAAACAAAATTTCACATTTACCCCAAAAAAAATGGGGGAGTGATTCCAAAAAATCATATTTTTGCAACTTAATAACTAATAAAAAGGGGTGAGATGTCAAAATTAAGATTTAATGCGCTTTATGAAATGTTCAGAAGAGCGCCAATAGAAGTTGAAATTCCTGATCGTTTGTCCAGACTATACAATCAAAATGTTTTTTCAGACGATACCATGAAGGAATATCTGACCAAGGATGCATATAGGTACATAGAAGCTGCAAAAGTAAAAGGTGAAAAAATTCCGAGGGAAATTGCAGACCAGATTGCGGCAGCCATGAAAGACTGGAGCCTGTCCAAAGGCGTTACACATTACACCCACTGGTTCCAACCTCTGACGGGTGCAACAGCTGAAAAACATGATGCGTTTTTTGACAGAATTGGTGATGACAGAGCCATCGAGAAATTCAACGGCTCAATGCTGGTCCAGCAAGAACCAGATGCTTCCAGTTTTCCAAACGGGGGCATTAGAAATACATTTGAAGCAAGAGGTTACACCGCATGGGATCCAACTTCGGCAGCATTCATTATAGACACCACGCTCTGTATCCCTTCTGTTTTTATTTCCTATACCGGGGATACACTCGATTACAAAACGCCACTTCTTCGTGCACTTCAGGCGGTGGACGACGCAGCAACCGAAGTGGCCAGATACTTTGACAGGAATGTAAATAAAGTTTACTCCACTTTGGGTTGGGAACAAGAATATTTTTTGGTAGATTCTGCCATGTTTAATACCCGCCCCGACTTGCAGCTGACAGGCCGTACGATTTTGGGGCATTCTCCGGCCAAAGGACAACAACTCGGCGACCACTACTTTGGTTCTATACCGCTGCGAGTCATCCGCTTCATGCAAGAATTAGAAGTAGAAGCAATGAAACTCGGCATACCCGTAAAAACCCGGCACAACGAAGCGGCACCCAACCAATTCGAATGTGCACCGATTTATGAAGAAGCCAACCAGGCAGTTGACCACAACTCTCTCTTGATGGATTTGATGAACCGGGTTGCCGAAAAACACAATTTCAAAGTTTTGCTGCACGAAAAACCCTTCGACGGAGTCAACGGTTCCGGAAAACACAACAACTGGTCCTTGCAAACCGATACCGGAGAGAATCTGCTTAGCCCGGGCAAAAACCCCAAACAGAATCTGCAGTTTCTGACCTTCTTTATCAATACAATCAAAGCCGTCAGCGAATACCCCGATATACTAAGAAGTGCCATAGCTTCTGCCGGAAACGATTATAGATTGGGTGGACACGAAGCACCGCCGGCCATCATTTCGGTTTTCATCGGCACTCAACTGACTGCTGTTATAGATGAACTAGAAAAAGTGAAAAAAGGGAAGCTTTCGCCCGATGAGAAAACCGAACTCAAGCTCAATCTCATCGGGAAAATCCCTGAAATTCTGCTCGACAATACCGATCGGAACAGGACTTCGCCATTTGCTTTTACCGGAAACAAATTTGAATTCAGAGCAGTAGGCTCTTCAGCTAACTGTGCAGAACCAGTGATGGTCATCAACACCATCGTAGCAGCTCAGCTTAAATTGTTCAAAAATGGAGTGGACGGACTGATCGAAAAAGGACTGAAGAAGGATGAAGCGATTTTAAACATACTAAGAGATTACATCAAAAGTTTCAGAAATATCCTCTTCGAAGGCGATGGTTACAGCAAAAAATGGGAGGAAGAAGCCAAAGAAAGAAAACTAAACAATTACAGAACTACACCCGAAGCACTCAAAGTGGAATTGGAACCCAAATACATGGACTTGTTCATCAATAATTCGGTGTTCAGTCGCTTGGAAATTGAATCCAGAAATGAAATGAAACTCAACAAATATTCTACCCTGATTGAAATTGAAGGAAAGGTGCTGGCAGATTTGGCAAGAAATCACATCATACCAACCGCCATTCTTTATCAGAATGATTTGATAAAAAATGTGGAGGGATTGAAAAGTATTTTCTCTGACAAGGAATTCAAAACCTTGGCAAGAGAACAGATTGATTTAATCAAAAATATTTCAGGGAAAATCGGCCGAATCAAAGTGGCGGTGGACAAATTGCTCAATGAAATCGATAAATCAAACAAAATCAAATCCGGACAAAAGAAAGCAGAAGCATATGCCTTTCAGGTGAAACCTTATTTTGACATCATCCGAAATGATGTGGACGAGTTGGAAATGCTGGTGGACGACGAAGTCTGGCCGCTGACAAAATACCGTGAATTTTTGTTTATGGAATAGTGAATTCACTGATTGCACTCCCCATAGTTTTGAACATTCGGTCAATAGACCTAAATTTGCAGTCCAAAATTTAACCATGGCTGCAAACGATTTGATGGAAAAATTAAACGCAATCAAACAACGGTTCGACGAGGTTTCAGACCTCATCATTCAACCTGATGTGATTGCCGACCAGAATCGCTACATCGGTTTGTCAAAAGAATATGCAGAGCTGAAAGATATCGTTGAAAAGCAGAAGCAATACCAAGCCTTGCTCGATGCGATTTCGGAAGCAGACGAAATCATAGCCAACAGCAATGACTTGGAAATGGTTGAACTCGCCAAAGATGAAAAAGACGAAGCAATTCAAAAAATTCCGCAAATCGAAGATGAAGTCAAATTCATGCTTATTCCAAAGGACCCAGAAGACGAAAAAAATGTGGTCGTGGAACTCCGAGCGGGTACCGGTGGAGACGAAGCTGCTATTTTTGTGGAGGACATCTATAGAATGTACAGTATGTACTTCAAAGACAAAGGCTGGAATCACGAAATTCTCAATGTGAGTGAAGGTGCAGTCAAAGGGTACAAGGAAATGATTATCAGTGTTGAGGGCAAGGATGTTTTTGGCACAATGAAATTTGAAAGTGGAGTCCACAGAGTACAGCGCATACCAGAAACCGAATCTCAGGGGCGGGTACACACCTCTGCCATCACAGTAGCAGTACTGCCCGAAGCCGAAGAAGTAGATGTGGAAATCAATCCTGCCGATTTGGAATACCAGACTGCCCGTTCCAGTGGTGCAGGTGGGCAGCATGTGAACAAGGTAGAAACCAAGGTGCAGCTTACACACAAACCAACAGGAATCGTCATCGTTTGTCAGGAAGGTCGCTCGCAACACGCCAACCGAGAAAGAGCACTGCAACTGCTCAGAACAAAACTGTACGAAACAGAATACGAGAAAAAACAGTCCGAGCGTTCCGCACAACGGAAATCTCTGGTCTCATCCGGTGACCGTTCCGCAAAAATCAGGACTTACAACTATCCGCAGGGAAGGGTGACCGACCACCGAATCAACAAATCAATATACAACCTGGACAATTTTATGAACGGGGAAATACAGGAAATGATTGATGCGCTGAAACTTGCAGAA
The DNA here is from genome assembly GCA_028694715.1 of Weeksellaceae bacterium. Taxonomy (GTDB): domain Bacteria; phylum Bacteroidota; class Bacteroidia; order Flavobacteriales; family Weeksellaceae; genus Moheibacter. The sequence continues at coordinate 3,615 of JAQVKJ010000054.1, forward strand.
AATGCCGAAAGACTCACCGGGGCTGAATAACAATTGTCCTATCTGATTTTAAATTACCACAATATTCTGTTTTTCAAGCTGAAAACCATTATTCATGTTTGAATTATTCGTAAATTTAAAATCTCAATGCTAAAATTTTGTGTGATGAAAGAAGCTATGTTGCATTTCATCTGGCGTTTCCAATTGTTCAACATATTAGATCTGAAAACAACAGATGGAGAAAATCTTCGGATTATCAAACGGGGTTCTTGGAACAAAATCGATGCAGGTCCTGACTTTTTTATGGCACAAACAGAAGTCAACCATCAAATCTGGACGGGAAGCATAGAAATCCATGTCCGCTCGTCCGACTGGAATCTGCACAAGCACTCGCAAGACCCTGCATTTGAAAATGTGATTTTGCATGTGGTTTATGAACATGACATTGAAATTGATGTACTTGAAAACAGAAATGTTCCCACTCTCGAATTAAAGAATTACATTTTTACTGAAGTACTGAACAATTATAACGAATTACTTCAGCCCGGTATGAATTTTATTCCTTGCGAGAAAAGCATTCATTTGGTAAAAATCGAGAAAATAAAATTCTGGCTCGAAAGGCTGGCGGTGGAACGGCTCGAAAGAAAAACCAATGAAATCGAGCAAGAATTCATGAAAAACAATAAAAATTGGGAAAGATTGCTCTTCAAAAAAATGGCCTACTCCTTCGGTCTCAAAGTCAATTCAGAAGTATTTGAAATTTGGGCGGACTCGTTTGATTACAAAATATTGAAAAAAATTCAGCCCCGCCCTGCATTGGTACATGCACTTTTTCTGGGTCAAGCCGGCTTCCTCGAAGTCAACTCCAAGGATGAATATGTGCAGCAACTTAAGTCGGATTATCAGTTTTTGAAAAATAAATTTGGATTGCAACCCTTGGACAAAAATATTTTCAGATTCTCAAGAATGCGTCCATACAGTTTTCCCACTGTTAGGCTCATGCAGTTGGCTAGTTTGTATTCGGCATATCAGAACTTGTTTTCTTATCTGATGGGAAGCCGCTCGTTTAAAAAAATAAGAGCAGTATTTAATGATCTGGAATACCCGGATTTTTGGAAAAACCATTTTAGATTCGAAAAAGAATCTGCCCGTAGTTCGGTGAAATCCATCTCTGAAAGCTTGATTGAAAGAACCATCATCAATGTGGTCATCCCGGTCAAATTTGTTTATTCTCGAATGCTCGGGAGGGATGCATCCGAGGAGCTGATTGATTGGCTCAGGGAATTGCCTGCAGAGAAAAACGCTGTGATTGACGGTTATTCAGAGTTGGGTCTAAAGGCCCAAAATGCATTCGAATCACAAGCTTTTCTCGAATTAAAAAAGCATTTCTGCAACGAGAAAAAATGCTTAAATTGCGCCATCGGAGTCCAGATATTAAAAGATGTTTGAAAGAATCAGAAATTTCATGGAATTTAACGGATTTAATGTGATTTCAAGAATCGCTGACAAATTTGGTGTGCGTGCTTCGCGGCTCAGATTATTGTTCATTTATCTATCGTTTGTCACACTGGGTATTACCTTTGGTTTTTATTTGATGACCGCTTTTTTTCTTTGGGTCAAGGATGGGATTATCGTACGCAGAAAATCGGTTTTTGACCTCTGATTCAGGTGTTCTGCCTTACAAAATAAGTGGAATTTCCCCTGTGATTTTCAGTGATTTGATGTAATATATAACTAATGATTCTTCGTAATTTAGCATCCCAATTTAGAGAAATTTGCTCAAATGGACAGCTTGACACATATCCGCATCCGTTATACAAAATCCCAAAGAATAGGTTTTTTTGTTTTTACCGCCGGGCTTATCCTCATTCAGTTGGCCACCTATGTATTGAAAAACAAAGACCTGAAAACTGCAGAGATTAACATAAATGAACTACAAACCAAGGCTTATCTTGCCGAAAATAAAAAATCGCAAAGTTCAGCAATCACAAATTTCGACCCCAACCAACTCGATTTTGAAGGCTGGAAAAACCTTGGTTTTTCTGACAAACAGGTAACTTCTATTCTCAAATACAAAAATTTATTGGGCGGGAACTTCTCAAACAAACAACAAATCAGCGAGAGCTATGTCATTAGTGGTGAAAAGTTTGCAGAAATCGAAGCCTACATCGTTTTTGGAAATATAAACAATGAAAATACAAAATCAAATCTCCCAAGTACCCAATTCAATGATAAACCCAAAATTCATTACAAAAAGTTTAATCCTAATCATTACAGCCAAAAGGACTGGCAGAACATAGGTTTCAGTGAAAAACAGGCCACTACATACTGAAGTACAAAATGAGTCTGGGTGGTAATTTTAGCTCCCTCAAACAAATTCAGTCTTGTTTTGTTATCAGCCCCGATAAATTCAGTCAGATGAAACCATACATTGTTCTGCCAGTAATGGCCAAAGAACCTCAGAAGATCATTGAAGACCATTCGAGCATACGGATGATTGAAGAAGTTGAGGAACTGGCTGATGACTTTATGGAAGATTCCCTCTCAACATCTACGATTACCTTGGTTGAATAATCAACAAAGGACCCTTGCCAAGCCCAATTATTTCAACAAACTTTATTTGTTAATAAATATGTTGTATTTTGGTTTTTTTTAAAATCGAACTTTTTAACTCAAAACTATTTTTTTATGAAGAAAAATCTATTTATGCTGTTGGCCGGATTGCTGATTATTAGCTGTCATACACGGAGCACAATTGCAACTACAGCAGATGACGAAATTCTAATTAAAATCATTCAAATCAATGATGTCTATGAAATTGACGCACTCAACAATGGAAAGAACGGCGGACTTGCCAGAGTGGCTTGGATTAGGGACTCTATTGCCAATGAAAATCCTAACACATGGTTTTTCCTGGCAGGAGACTTTCTGAGTCCTTCGCTTTTGGGGACCATCAAGGTGGACGGCGAAAGGCTGAACGGCAAACAAATGATTGATGTACTGAATGTATCGGGTCTGGATTTGGTGACTTTCGGTAACCACGAATTCGATATCAACGAAGCCGATTTACAGAAAAGACTTAACGAATCCTCTTTTAAATGGACTTCCGCCAATGTGAAACAGCGAACCGCCGGGGAGAACAAACCTTTTTATAAAGAAACACTCAGCGGCAGGGAACCCGTTACAGATTATATGATTTACACCGCCTCCAATGCAAAGGGAAATACGGTTAACTTTGGGGTATTTGGAGTTACATTGCCATCGAATCCCAAAGATTATGTGTATTACGGCGATATTTTTGACGAATCGGTCAGGGCCTATGAAGAGGCTTCTCAAAATTCTGATTTTGTACTCGGATTGACCCATGTTTCCATTGACCAAGACAAGGAAATCGCACGGAGGGTACCCGGAGTACAACTGATTATGGGCGGGCATGAACACAATAATATGGTTGTGGATGTTGGAAATTCAGTAATCACAAAAGCGGATGCCAATGTCATCAGTTTGTTCGTGCATACACTGAGCTACCAACCAAGCACAAAAAATCTTGACATCGATTCCGAACTTGTAATGGTGAACGATCAATTTCCTTCAAAACCTGATGTACTGGCTGTGGTGGAAAAATGGAATCAATTGCTCGATGAAAACCTAAAACTTGTCATTGACGACCCGAATGAAGTGATTTATCATGCCGTTGAACCACTTGATGGTACCGATACCGCCAGCCGAAATACACAAACCAATCTGGGCGGAATCATCGGTGAATCCATGATGTTGGCATATGAGAACAAAGCGGAACTGCCTTTTCAAACGGTGGCGTAATTAGGATTGACGACAAACTTGCCGGAGACATCACAGGCAAGGACATCTTCAGGGTTTTGCCCTTTGGTGGGAGCGCTGTTTTGGTGGATATGAAGGGGAAACTGCTCAGAGAAGTGCTTGACTT
>JAQVKJ010000055.1 GCA_028694715.1 Weeksellaceae bacterium
CCAGATCGATGACCCAGTCTGCAGCTTTGATAATGTCAAGATGATGTTCAATCACAAAAACGCTGTGCCCGTTTTCAATCAGTGCCCTGAAGGCTTTCAACAGTTTTTTGATATCGTGGAAATGAAGACCAGTAGAGGGCTCATCGAAAATAAAAAGAGAATTTTGCTGTGTATGGTTTTTGCCGAGAAAAGAAGCGAGTTTGATTCGCTGTGCCTCACCTCCCGAAAGGGTGTTCGAGGATTGTCCTAATTCCACATAACCCAAACCGGTTTCCTGCAACGGCAGCAGTTTTTCAACAATTCTTTCTTCATTTTGTTTTTGGAAGAATTCAACAGCTTCATCTATGGTCATATGAAGTATGTCCGAAATATTTTTTTGATGGTACCTGACTTCCAGAATTTCCTTTTTGAAACGATTCCCCTGACATGTATCACATTCGAGTTCCACATCGGCCATGAACTGCATTTCTATAGTGATGTAGCCTTCACCTTTGCAGGCGTCGCAACGGCCGCCGTCCACATTGAACGAAAAATGTTTGGGCTGGAATCCCATCAGTTTGCTTGCTTTTTGTTTGGCAAACAGATTCCTGATTTCATCATAGGCTTTCACATAAGTAACCGGATTGGAACGGGAGGATTTGCCGATAGGGTGTTGGTCAATCAGTTCAATGTTCTGGATTTTTGAAATATCACCGCTAAGTGTGTCGTAATCACCGATTTTATTGCCATAAATTTCCAGCTGCCTTTGCAATGCGGGAGTGAGAATTTCCTTCATCAGCGTGCTTTTTCCAGAACCACTGACACCTGTGATGACGGTCAGCATATTAAGCGGAAATTTCACATCGATGTTTTTCAGATTGTTTTCTCTTGCGCCAATGATTTGCAGATGATTTTTGACAGGGATTCTTTTTGAAGGGACATCAATTTTCATCTTGCCGTTCAGATATTTTGCCGTAAGTGTTTCCGCTTTGAGTAACTCTTGAAAATTTCCTTCAAAAACCACCCTTCCACCATTGATGCCGGCTTCGGGTCCAATGTCAATAATGTGATCTGCAGCGCGCATAATGTCTTCATCATGTTCAACCACTATCACAGTATTGCCCAAATCTCTTAGTTTTTTGAGTACGCCAATCAGTTTCTCGGTATCTCTTGAATGCAAACCAATGGAAGGTTCGTCCAGTATGTATATGGAACCCACAAGGCTACTGCCAAGCGAAGTAGCGAGATTGATTCGCTGACTCTCCCCACCCGACAAGGTATTAGAGGCACGGTTAAGTGTCAGATAAGAGAGCCCGACATCCATCAGAAAACCGATTCTATTTCGGATTTCTGTAAGTATTCTTTTCGCGACTTTATTTTCGTAATCTGTCAGTTGAAGTTGGTCAAAAAACAATTGGAGTTCATCCAATGGTAAGTCAACGAGGTCCTGCAGGGATTTGCCGTTGATTTTCACATAGCTGGCTTCTTTTCTCAATCTTTTTCCCTTGCAGTCCGGACAAACAGTTTTGCCACGGTATCTCGACAACATGACACGGTATTGAATTTTATAGGTATTGGATTCGACCATTTTGAAAAAGCCGTCTATGCCTTCCCATTCGTTTGCTCCGTACCACAAAAATTCTTTTTGTTCGGAACTAAGCTGAAAATAAGGTTTGTGAATCGGAAAGGAATACCGTGCGGAGATGTTGATGAAATAATTTTTCCACTCGCTCATTTTATCACCTTTCCAAGCAACAACTGCGTCTTCGAATATTGAAAGATTTTTGTTGGGTATTACCAGATTTTCATCTATGCCGATGACTTTTCCGTAGCCTTCGCAGGACGGACAGGCACCATAAGGATTATTGAAACTAAAAAAATGAATGCTTGGCTCGTTGAAAAGCATACCGTCCCGTTCAAAAGAATTTGAGAAAGTTTTTTCGATGAAATTGTCTGCGTTTTTGACAATCAGACTTCCTTTTCCCTCAAAAAAAGCGGTTTGTACCGAATCCGCCAGTCGGTGGTAAAAATGTTCATCGTCTTTGGTATTGACTCGGTCAATCAGCAAGTGAACTTTGGCTTTGTCTTTGGGTTCAAAGTTAAACTCAAGTAAATCTTCTATTTTCACCTGGTTTCCATCGATTTCCATTCTTGTAAAGCCTTGCTGCCTGAGGATTTTCAGCAATTCATCAAAGCTTCGCACTCCGGTATTGTAGAGCGGTGCCAAAATCAGAATAGCAGAGTCAATGGGCAGTGACTGTATATAGTCAATCACATCTGTAACCGTATCTTTTTGAACAGCTTCGCCTGAAATTGGGGAATATGTTTGGCCAATCCTTGCAAATAGCAGCTTCAGATAATCATAAATTTCGGTAGAAGTTCCCACCGTCGATCTGGGATTGGAGCTGATAACTTTTTGTTGTATGGCGATGGCAGGTGAAATGCCTTTGATGTACTCTACCTGTGGTTTGTCCAATTTTCCTAAAAATTGTCGTGCGTACGATGATAGACTTTCTACATATCTTCTTTGTCCTTCTGCATAAAGCGTATCAAAAGCGAGCGATGATTTTCCGGAACCCGAAAGCCCGGTGATGACCACCAATTTGTTTTTGGGAATAGCTAAATCAATGTTTTTTAGATTGTGGAGTTTCGCACCTTTGATGACAATGAACTCTTTGGGGTGATATGTTGAAATCGGATTTTTCATTTTAAGCTGCAAAGGTACAAAATCTTCATTCCAATAGATTTAATCCCAAAACAATTTCTACATTTGAAAAATGAAAAGACTGAAATTGATTTGGGATTTTTTCGGGCCGGATGCCAAACGAACAGCTGAGCATCAGATGGAGCATCTGAATGAATTCATTGAGCGAGAAGGTCTGAAAAACAAATTAAGCGGAGTGGAGCATTTTTCTGATAATGAATCAATTTGTTATATGGTGGTGAATGAAGATGAAATGATTTCTGTTCGGGATGCACTTCGGCCACACAGAGGAGAATGGTATGAGGAATAATTACTTGGCGTATGCAATAAACGAGAACAATTTTTGTTATTAAACTTATATACATTATTATGAAAAAATTACTTGGATTGTTGTTACTGGCGGGGTTTATGACCGTTTTTGTCGGTTGTAGTTCGGATGATGACGGGCCGGCGGCTCCTCAATTTACGATTGTGGGTACATGGAAAGTGACGGGAAAACTAATCAATAATGAGCCACAGGACATCAGTGACATCTGCGTTTACAAAGGAAATATGAAATTTGTCAATGGAGGTGTTTATGTGGAAGATGTATGGAGTGAAGACGATGAAAATCCTTGTCATTTGGAAGAAACCATTGGTGGTAACTGGGAAAAGAACGGTGATTCATACACAGTTTCCATTACAACCGAGGGAGGTGAATCACTTCTGCCTGCGCAGTTTACTCCGATTCTTGAGCAGGGTGAAATCAATCGCTTCAAAATTTCTGCTACTATTCTGGGTACGACTACCACGCTGATTTTCACCAAACAATAATTATCTATATATGATTACTCATAAGTGAAGTATATAAAAAAACCGGCGACATGCCGGTTTTTTTTTGAGGAAGAAGTTGGTTACTTCTTGATGATTTTGGTGACAGAATTTTTTCGATGAATGTCTGTGGCTTTGATAATGTATACACCCGAAGGAAGTGTTCTCAGACTAATGGATTTTATTCCGTTCATATCACTGATTTGTCTGATGACTTTACCTTGTGAGTTAATGAGTTGAATTTCGGTTACTTTTTCTGCAGATTCGATCTGCACCAAATCGGTGGTTGGGTTGGGGAATACTTTGAATTCTTTGATTTCATTTTCGTCTGTGTTCAGCTGACCCACATAGAAATCATGTGTTACAGTTTTGCCATTGTAGGTGACTTGCCATTTCCAATTCCCATCCATGGTCGTTTCAAGTGGCCAATACCATAATGAAAGATAATAGGTTTCGCTGGAAGTGACATCCCATTGGTTATGCGTACTCCCGTCAGGTCTGATGACTTTCAGATTCATTGTGGAATTTAGCATTTGGTCGGTCAGATAAACAGCAATATAAACCAATTCACCGGTTTCAAAATAATCTTTGATATTGGGGATTTCCTGCTGTGGACATTCCGGGAAAACAGGTGGGGCGAAATGAGTAAGTAAGGCATTGATAGATGGGTTGTCATGCTCCAATTGGTCTTCCCACCAAGATTCAGTATTTAGCGAGTTACAACTTCCCTGAAAAGGATCAATCAAACTGCTTCCATCGTACACTTCAAAATGCAGGTGCGGACCGGTAGAATTGCCCGAACTGCCAACCACCCCAAGGAATTCACCTTTTGAAACAGTATCACCCACATTTTTGGTGGTGAGTGAACCTTTTTTCATATGACCATACCATCCGATAGAGCCGTCTGTATGCTGAAGATAAATCGCATTCCATTCTCCGCCTCCCATTACGCAACTCCGGTCGTCGTTTCCATCTGATTTTAAAATGATTTGACCGTCGGCGGCGGCGACATTTTCAGCCTGAAGATAATCCATGGCATACCAGTAAAACGGCCACAAATAGATGTCCGTTCCCTTGTGTCCGTTATAGGTTTTTGCCCCGCAGTAGTAGTCGAGTAGTCCTGAGCCGGCCTGGTGGTCAACGAAGTTGGAAATGCCCCAGATCTGGTTGTATCCCACTCCTTCGGCCATTTTTACAGGCCATCCGAAAGCGGCAAGCTCTGGCTTGGAAGCTTCGTCGTACAATAATCTGCCCTCATCTTTCAGCATTTGAATGTTGTTGTTGATTTTCTCAATAATCAATAATCTTTGTTCTTCTGTCACACATTGGTACCCTTCGTCAACCCTGTAGTCAAAACTTTGGAAATGGGTTTCAGGCGGGCTTTGTGCCTGGAGGCCAAGACTGCTGATTAATAAGGTTGTAATAAAGTAGAATTTCTTAATTTTCATAGGATTTGTATTTTGTTGTTAAAATTTAATTTGTAAACAAAATTAACAATTAATAGAATTGACCATTTATTCAAACAGCGCAATTTGTACAGAAAAATTACAATGTAAAAAAATCAGACAAAGTAAAAGCTTTCACATAAGTAGATTTTGACGGTTTTTTCTCAATGATAATTAATTAACATTTTTCACACTTTAATATTATTATTCAATGAAAAATCTGTTTATAGGGGTTTATAAGCAATAAAGACACTGGAGCTTTGATCATCGTTTGGGAATGCCCGTAGCAATTGAAATTAAATCCGTTCACAGCACAAAAAAATCATCAACCAAAGTTATTTGCTAATAAATCAATGAGTTATAAACAATCTCTATGTCATACGAAGCTTTCTAAAAAACTATGAATTGATTTTTTTGTTACATTTGATAACAAGAAATCTATCCCAACATAAATTATACAACAATGATAAGTTTAATCACTTTTAATAGAGCTATCCTTTGCTTTTCCTTCTATTCTGAATCCTGCTTGTTTCACAAAATAAACACCCCAAATGCAACTACCAGATTGAGATTTGTGTCACCTAACTTTAACTCCGACCAATGAAAATACTCGCATCAGAACAATTGAAAGTAGTCGAAAAGGAGACTATAAATTTGAGAGGAATTCAAATGATTGACCTGATGGAAATTGCGGCCACTGCTGTATTTGAAAGACTCAAAACAAAATTTGAATTCATGCGAACCCATTTCCTTGTTTTTTGTGGTACGGGCAACAACGGTGGCGATGGTCTGGCACTTGCCAGAATGTTGAAGAATTCCGGTGCAACAGTAAAAGTTTATTTGCTGGAATCAGATAATTATTCGACAGACAACAAAACCAATCAAAACAGACTGAATGAAATCGGGCACGACATTGAAATTATCAACGAGCATTCTCTTTTTGAATTCAGTAAAGATCAAATCATTATCGATTCGATTTTTGGCTACGGATTGAATCGTCCGGCAGAAGGAGAAATCAAATCAATTATTGAGCAAATCAATCGTTCAGGCTGTACAGTGATTTCCATTGATTTGCCTTCAGGTATGTATTGCGATCGATTGAACCAAGAAAATGATTCTGTCGTTTACTCAAATCTTTGTCTGACATTTGATTCACCCAAACTTTCAATGCTGCTGCCAGAAAGCCGGTATCACATTGACCGGTTTGAATGTCTGGACATCGGATTTGATACGGCGGCCGTTCACCGCCAACAGAGTCCTTATCATTTTATTGACCGTGCCATGGCCTCGGCATTCAAAATAAATAGAAATCGTTTTGCCTACAAATACAAATTTGGAAATCTGTTATTTGTAGGTGGCAGTTACGGAAAAATGGGTGCTGTTTGTCTTGGCTCGCGTGCGGCAATGCGTTGTGGTGCGGGCGTGCTGACCACTTATATCCCAAAATGCGGTTATCAAATGATGCAAACTGTTTTTCCTGAAGCGATGACAATGACCTGTTTTGCCGAGGAAAAACTTATTTCTTTTCCGGATGTCTTTCGTTTTGATACCATTGCGATCGGGCCGGGAATGGGAACTGACAAAAAAACCGCAGCCGCCTTCGAACAATTCCTTGCAGAAAATGATTTGACAGATAAAAAATTACTGATAGATGCGGATGGAATCAATCTGCTTTCAGCGAACAAAAATCTGCTTGAGTTACTCCCACACAAAACCATTATTACTCCACATGACAAAGAATTACAAAGATTGATTGGCAATTGGAAGGATTCGTTTGAAAAAATTGAAAAAATAAAACTGCTCAGCAATAATTATCAACTGATTGTAGTTTCTAAGGGGGCATTCACTCAGGTGCATCTACCTTCAGGCGTAATATGTTTTAATTCATCCGGCAATCCGGGAATGGCCACTGCGGGCAGTGGGGATGTGTTGACTGGAATGATTGCCGGACTGTTGGCGAGGGGACATCCGGCAGAAGAAGCAGCATTATTGGGTGTGTACCTACACGGACTGAGCGGTGATCTGGCAGTCGAAACAGTGGGTGAAGAATCCCTGATAGCATCAGACTTGATTGAGTGGATTCCTATTGCTTTTAAAAATACATTTGACTAATTCTGAAGAAACAATGGTTTTTAGGAATGAATCTTATTTTTTGTTGAAAACTCTGCCCGGATTCTTCATATTAAACAACTTTTCTAAGACCTGAATTTGGATTCAATAGCTTATTTTTGCATACAAATTTCCAGCAATGACTATAGAACAATTACAAACCCATGTACAACAATGTCGAAGGGACATACTGAGAATGGTTCATGCTGTTAACAGCGGACATCCTGGCGGCTCACTTGGTTGTGCGGAATTCTTCACAGCACTTTATGGCCGTATTATGGATTATTCGACCCAATTTACAATGGACGGAATTGGAGAAGACCTTTTTTTCCTGTCAAACGGACACATTTCACCGGTTTACTATAGCACACTGGCGAGGTTTGGATTTTTTCCAGTCGAAGAATTGAATACATTCAGAAAATTAAATTCCAGACTTCAGGGACATCCTACCACCCATGAAGAACTGCCCGGTGTGAGAATTGCTA
>JAQVKJ010000056.1 GCA_028694715.1 Weeksellaceae bacterium
ATCGGCAAATCGACACTGATGCTGCAGGTGGCCTTGCAACTGCCCGACATCAAAACCGTTTATGTGTCGGGTGAAGAAAGCAACTCACAAATCAAACTCAGGGCAGAAAGAATCGGAATCCGCTCAGACAATTGTTTTATACTCACCGAAACCCAAACCGGAAAAATCTTTAAACAACTCAGCCAACTTGCACCACAATTGGTGGTGATAGATTCCATACAGACGCTGCACACAGATTTCGTAGAATCTTCGCCCGGTAGCATTTCACAGATAAGAGAAACCGCAGCCGAGCTGATTCGCTATGCCAAGGAAACCAATGTGGCGGTTGTGATGATTGGTCATATCACCAAGGAAGGAGTGATAGCAGGCCCCAAAATATTGGAACACATGGTGGATGTCGTTTTGCAATTTGAAGGCGACAGAAACCATATCTTCCGCCTGCTAAGGGCCCAAAAAAATCGCTTTGGCTCTACTTCAGAACTCGGCATATACGAAATGCAGGGAAGCGGACTTAGGGAGGTCAAAAATCCATCTGAAATCCTGATTTCAAAACGAGATGAACCACTGAGCGGAAACGCAATTGCCGCTACACTTGAAGGCATCCGCCCGATGCTGATAGAAATTCAAGCATTGGTCAGTTCGGCGGTGTACGGTACCCCTCAACGCTCGGCCACAGGCTTTGACCTCAAAAGACTGAACATGCTTTTGGCGGTGCTCGAAAAAAGAGCGAGCTTTCAGTTGGGTGCCAAAGATGTTTTTCTGAACATCACCGGCGGCATCAGGGTGGACGACCCCGCGATTGACTTGGCGGTGATTTCGGCCATCCTCTCTTCCAGCATGGACATACCACTGCCCGACAATTGCTGCTTTGCAGGAGAAGTGGGATTGAGCGGTGAAATAAGAGCGGTGAACAGGATTGAACAAAGAATTTTAGAAGCCGAAAAACTCGGCTTCGATGTGGTTTTTATTTCAAAATACAATAAAATCAAAACTTCGGATTACAAAATCAAGATACAAACCATCTCAAAGGTAAACGATTTGGTGCGCATTCTTTTTTGACGACTTTTTTGTAAATTGTGCTTTCAAACCATTTATTCATTCTAAAATCAATTGATATGTCAGTTTTAAAAGTATTGGAAATCATGGCGAGCTCAGAAAATAGCTGGGAAGAAGCCACACAGAATGCGATTGCAAAAGTATCGCAAACCGTCAAAGGAATCAAATCTGCTTGGGTAAAAGACCAGAGCGTGATAGTAAAAGACGGAAAAGTTGCCGAATACCGGGTATCGTTGAAAGTCAGTTTTCAAGTAGAGTAAACAAAAACGGTTCAAAAACCGAAAAGACGCCCAAATGAATTTGGGCGTCTTTTTGAATAAAGTATGAATTAAAATAATTGATGATGAGATTTCATACCAGAAAATGGGTCAAACCACAAGACCTGAATGCCAACAAAACCCTCTTTGGCGGGGCACTGCTTGCCTGGATAGACGAAGAAGCCGCACTGTACACCATCATCCAACTCGAAAATAAAAATGTGGTCACCAAATTCATGTCCGAAATCAATTTCATGAGCTCGGCCAGAGAAGGCGATATCGTGGAAATCGGCATGGTCGTCGTTGAGTTCGGCCGTTCTTCATTGGTCCTCAAATGCGAAGCCCGAAACAAAATGACCCGCGAAACCATCCTTACCGTGGACCGGATTGTGATGGTCAACTTGGACGAAAATGGACGACCCAAGGCGCACGGAAAAAGCGAGATTGAGTTTGTGAAAGACAGACTCCAAAAGGAAGATTGACAGTGAACAACTATCGGCGACAACCACCGCCACAGCAGTTCAACAAATCCTTGAACCGACTCTCTTCTTTGCGTTCAGCATTGTTCCTATCATAAGAAATCAAGGGATTCATTCTATAGTGGCCAAAAATAAAGCGGGGACACAATCTAAGCCGATCCCCGCTTTATTCCCCAGTTAAGTTTGTTGATTTGGGTTGGTCCAATGATTTACAAACTTACTGGTTACAAACTCTCCGGTTTCAGTTTTGACGGTAACCACCACAATTTGATGGTCAAAGAGATTCACATCTATGCGGTGTTCATTCGCATGGATGCCTGTCTTTTTATAAACCGAACGACTGTTTAGGTTGAAGAGCTCTATCTCGGTTATCTTGTCTATGGTAGAAATGATAACCATTTGGTTGTTTTGTTTGCTGAACAAAATCTGATTGGAGGCGTTGACGGCCACGCCTGTGCTGATCGATGGTCTGTAAACGACCACAAAACGATCGTTGAATTCGCCGGCTCTGGTCAGAAACTTATAGGGTTTGTCGGTAATTTTTACGGTCTTGTTCAGCAACTTGTCAATCAGGTAAATGTTCTGTGACGCTGCAAAGATGCCGTCTGAATTATAAACTTCGATGATATAAGTTCCGGCTTCAAAAGATTTATAACCCAAAGGAACCTGATCTTCAATTCTGAAAGGCGCCCTGCCCTGGATATTCAGCTTTTTGGTGTCCAATATACTGTATAAACCGTTTGAACCACCGGAGCCTTCTGTGTCATCGGCCGAAAATTCATCGGTTCCTCCGTCAAAATAAACAACCGCCATCATTGTCTGAATACCCGACGGAGATGTCAGAGTCAGCCAGTAACGGTTGTATTGGTTGTCAAAACCGGCAGGTTTTCCAAAAAAGTCTATACTTCCAGCCGTTGTCCGATATGCATTTGTGAAATTCAGTGTGCCGGTTATTGCCTCAATCATAAACCCGGTTCCTGTTTTTACATTTCGGTCAGGCACCTTATTGCAGCCTGAACCATACTCAGTACATTGAGCCGCAGTTCCGGTATTGGATACTGCATTGTATTTTGCATAATGATCACCTTCGTAACCAGATCCCTGCTGTTCATGAAGCGTATTGCCGGTGTTGTCCCAGAAATAGAAAGTAGATCCTATTTTGGTATTGTTGTTATCATACAATGCCTTGATGTCCAAATTGGACGGATAAGGATTTCCCAGCAGATTAAATTTATTCCCGCTTGTGTTCAGTGTATAATTCAGCGGGCCGTTAAAAGGTACGCCCATCAGCTCGCCCGAAACGGTGGTTTCGCCACTGCCCGGTGATTCTTTGACCGCATAAGCCAAACCTGAAACATAAGGCCCAACGGTTTCGTCAAAATAATCGGTGGCTGTATTGTATTGCTGAACGCTTGTAGGATTGGGCGTGTAAATGCTCGTTTTCATGTTCCTGCCCGAAACCACAGGTGCACTCACAAAATTGTACTGTTTGCGCTCAGCAGAAAAATTGAAATCTTTTTCAACCGTGATTTCACCCGAGTTGACAGCCGCATCATTGATTTGAATGAGATTGCCGTCGTGTTTGACCACAAAGTGCTCCAAAGCGGCTTGATTATCTATAAAATCATTTACCGTCAATGATGCGTCGCCTTTGATTACTAAATGTCCACCGTCTTTGACCATCAGATTTTTTGCAAAACCATCTGTGGCTGAATTGAGGTTGACCGTTTTCTTAACTATCACACAATTGTCTAAAGTGGGTACGGGTACAGCCGGCTTCCACTGATTGGTTGCCGCCCAGTCGGTGTTTGAACCAGCAGGATTCCAAACTTTGGTGTTATTGGTGATTTCTATATCCGCACTTGCATCGCAACCATTGCTCAGGGTAGCTGTGGCGCTCAATATCCATGATTCATAACTTTCCAACTGACTCTCATTCGGTTTGATGCAAACTTCAGATGTTTCACCGGAATAAGGTGTGGTACAATCTGCATCATAAATATCTATGTCTGCTCCTGACCACGAAAAGTCACTGTCAAGCGGTTTGTCGCCGTACAATCTGATATTGTCAAGTGCTGCTATATTATATACCCAGCCACTTCCTCCCTGTGAGTAATTTGTAAATCTGATTTTCAGATTGTTCATACCGTCATAGGCAGACAGGTCGTATTCCTTTTTGACAAATCTTCCCGGATTGCCCTGAGTAGAAGTAAATCGCTCAAGGGTCGTCCAATTTGCACCATTGTTTGTTGAAATTTCCACATCAAAATATTCTGATGCCGGATTATTGCCGATATAGGATTGATAATACAACAGAAATTCCAGTTTCAGGCCTTCGATTTCTGTGGCATCGACAGGATTGGTCAGTACAAGCTGTTTGGTTAGCGGTACATTTTGTGCCAAATCTGTGATAGATGCTGCAAAATTCCCATTGTTGTAACCCGATGACATGGCAGGCCTTAATACGAAATAAGGAGGTTTGGTTACCTGATACGGATTGGTACGGTTGATCCAGTTACCATCTGTGTATCCTGCGGTACCGGCATTTGAGAATACACCCAGACCGCTGTTGAATTTCTCGTCTATGAGCGAAACCTCTTCATAATCGCCCGAAGATGTGATGCTGATAGAAGCTTCATCTCCACAAATATCCGGGCTCGAGGTATCAATACTTATGGTTGGTATCGGATCTACCCTGGCGATGACCGGAGTTCTTGCCACAGATTCGCAACTGCCGTTGTGTGCCGTTACCCAATACACATGGGTGCCAACGGACAAGCCGGTAATGTTAAAAATTCCGGTACTGTTTGTTTGTAAGGAGCCACCACCAAATTCTGTATTGTACAGATTATAGGTAGCACCCGGCGGTCCTTGAGCCGAAATGGTCACATCGCCCGGGCCGCATCTGTGACCGTGTTCCGGCTCAATATTAACGGCCGTGATTTTGGCCGGACAATCCTGAATCACTGTGAATGTATAATCTTCGGCTTCACCATATTCAAAGGCTATACCATCAGCTAAGATTGTCCCATTTACAAGATATAAACCGGCATAATAGGAGTAAAAATCTTCACAGGCATTGAAATCATAGTTCCAATCTTGAATCGAGCCCATAAGTACTCCAGTATCATAATTATAAAAATCAATCCATCTATTGTAAACCCTGATTCTGATACGGTAATCTCCCGGTGCCTGGTTTTGCGGAATCACAAAACCGAACAAGGCTGCATTGGTGGCGACCTCTTCGGTATCATATACCAGTTCGGTGGCTTCTTCAAAAACCCCGTTTTTGTTCCAGTCCACCCAAGCTTTGAAACGGCCTCTCCAAGGGTTTAGTTGGGCATGCACATTGATTCCCTGACCCTGTGCCTGTGTGGGTTTGTTGGCGCCTGCCCATAAATTTGAGAAATTCTGGTAGCCGTTGGCATAGCCGTTATTCAAATTAACCACATCTGTCGGATTCAAAGTACCGAGAAAACGGGTGTCTCGGATATATAATTCATTTACAGGATTGGTAAGTGTTTGAACCTGACAGTATTCAGGATTGTTGGGGTCTGTGTGATAGGTGATTTTTAGATAGGGACGATCATTTCCATTTGTATGATTTCGAGCTGCATAAAAATTATTAATGTTATATGTATCAACAGGCACGACAGCCAAGTTAATGTATCGACCGTTATTATTAAATTGTGATTGTAGATAATTGATTCCATTAGGGTAAGTAAAAGGGCTTCTGTTCCAGCCTCCACTTAGATCGCCAATAAATTTAGGGTCAGAATATAATGTTGTTGCACTATTGTAAAGATTAGGCCCGAAAGTATTTACCGGGTTTGCTGAATTTGCCCACGCCCAATGATTTTGAGGATGCGGATCCCCCCCATAACCCCAAATATTAACATAACCTTCAACATAAGTAAAGATTGCATTAGTAGGTATTGAAGTAGCGTTAAATCTTATATGGTACTGAAGCCACCGATGATTAATAATATTTCCAACCAATCCGAAGTAACCCACAGTTACGTTTTCATTTCCATTGTCGTACACACTTATTGACCACCTATTTATATTATCTGGCGTTGCATTCACCGTCGGATCCACCATCACCGGAAACACTCTTTCACTGCTGAGCAGCCATTCTGTTTTCACTTTGGTTAAAACAGTCAGCGTATTTCCAATCAGTCTGGTTTCATAAATCGTATTATTTTCTTTAGACAAAAACAAAGTTTCTTTAGCGTCTTTTGAAACAGGATTTGAATACAAATAAACAGACTGACCCAATGTATTTTTAATCACTATACCTTTATCAGTTACTTCATGTGTCCAGCCAATCGGCAAGACCACATCTTCAGAAAAAACCAGATAGGTTGCATTTTCAGGAATATTTCCCAATGCAGCTTGGTTTGGAATAATATAATTCAGTTCTCTTTTTCCGGTCAGCATGGTGAATTCCACATCTATGTTGCCATAGATATTCCGGTAATATGCTTTGTCGCCTTCAATCTGTATCGGTGTATTGGCAGAATTGATCAATCCGTAAGGCTGTCCGTTGACTTCCCAAAACATTTTTGTATTCAGAAATTCTCGCAGTTCACCATCGTCGGTTTTGTTTTTGAGACCGGTATGTGAAGTGGCTCCGAAATAAGACTGAAACAGATTGGTCGCGTTGACAAAAGGATAAGTCTGATCAAAATTTTGGGTAATCTTATGGTCGATATCCAAAAACTGTCCGTTTTTCTGATAATGAATTGGTCCGGCACCGATCAAAGCAGTAAAGCTGCCGTCTTCATTTTGATAGGTTTTTGAATACAAATCTCTTTTGGATACATCCTCTCTTTTTCCTTTTACAGATTCAAAGGGTGATTGGTTCTGATTTTCTGTGACAACGGCACCGTTGTTGTCCGGACTTCCTCCTTTTGCTTCAGAAGATTCAATTCTTCTTTCTATAGGTTTCCCCTGATTGAGGCCATCATTGCGTGAGGACTGATTTTGTTTCTCGGCTTTCAACCTTTCAAGGGTTTTATTGTCGTAATTCAGTTTTCTTTGAATCAATTCGTCTGAATTGATTTTCTTGGGAGAAGTTGAATTGTCCGTTTTGTTAATCTGTACAGATTGACTTTTCTTGACTGCAGCAGTCTTTGTTTCACGGTTTTGGCCAAACAGAACTCCTGTGCCAAGAACAAGCAGCAGAGGAAGTACGATAAAATTTCGCAGATACCTCGGAGACTCCGTCTCTTTGGTAAAAAGAGTAGATAATGATTTCATTTTCAGCTTAGATTGGATTACAAAAATAGAAATAAATTTGACCAATACAAATTTTTTTTGAATGCTCATTGCTGAGTGTAAGGGTTTTGCCCTGTTAAACTCTTTTCACACGAGGCTTTTGCGAATGCTTGGAATTCAATAAATCGTTTGATTTTGAGGCATTTGTATCCGAAAGTGGAGACAACGGATGACCGAGGCGCTCAATTCTCAACTTTTGGTTTTGAGCAGCTCCTTGTATTCTGTCAGCAGTGCTTCCCAAAGTTGTTTTTGTTCGTATCTTGAGACGATCATTTCCCGGGCAGCAGCTTTCATTCTTTTCCTGGCCGATGGGTCGCTCATCATTCTGCGCATGGCGCGGCCCAGGCCATCGACATCTTTTTTGGGAACGATCAGCCCGTTGGTTTGGCGGTGTATGATTTCGTTGCATCCGTTGATGTCGCTGACCACCGAAGGCAGTGCCATG
>JAQVKJ010000057.1 GCA_028694715.1 Weeksellaceae bacterium
ATACATTTCGCTTCTATCGAAGGTGTAGATTTCAATAAATTCAAACCCATCATTCCTAAAAAAAGGCGGAGAACCTGCTACCGAGTGGACGATGACCAGATGAATATTGAGGTCACACGGGGTCGTTCAGAGATTTATGACATGCTCACCCATTTTACATTTTTGTACAATGAATCCGATAAAATCAGAGCCAAGGCCTACAACGGACAATCTCAGAAAATAAACAAATATTGGCAGAGCATTGAGGACATTGCGCTCAATAACATTGAACTGACATCCAAGCAAAGAAATGTGACCATCATGCGGATGGCATCAATTCTGGGCCGCACTTACAACGAGACCGAAGCAGCACACAAATACTTCAGCAGCAGTGAGGACAAGGATCGTTTTTTCAGGATTATCTACTGGATGGGTCGCGGTTCACAGGAAGATTTGAAAGGAATCAAAAAAAGAGAAATCACTTTTTCACCCATACTCAGAGAGAGAATCGGGCATCATATTATTGGTGAAAAATGGGCAAACAACATCAAAAAAGTGCTACACGATATGGGATTGCTCAATCGTCCATTGCACATCATTAGTGCCAATATGCATTCAGTGATGAATATGCTGTATGCCTTTGATGCATTCAAAAAAGATGCGAGCAGCGTCAATGAGTTTGATGTGTACAAAGAACTTTCTTCTGACAAAAACAAAAATATGAGGAACGAGATCTTTTCATATGCAACCAAAAACGGAATGTTTTTTCTGGAAGATACTTCGGGGACAAATATGGATGTACAACTGATTGATTTGGAAAAAGTCAATCTGAAGAATACTGCCTTTTCCGCATTGAAAACCAGAAAAGAAGATGTTCTTATCGTGATGGATTATGCCTTTGGAGAGCAGGCATTTGAGGTCATGGACGAATTACTAAAACCATACGAGACCAAGAATTACAGCTCGTTGATGAATATAAATTCCATTTCCATCATGGGGAAAGCCGGAATTCTGGTTGGCAAAAAAGGTGACATCATGATTCCTAATGCACACATCATAGAAGGTCCTACTGACAATTATGTATTTGAAAATGAATTGAAAGCCGAAGATTTTAAGGGAAACAGACTTGGAGTATTTGAAGGACCTATGATTACTGTGCTGGGTACTTCGCTTCAAAACAAAGATGTACTGGAGTATTTCAGGGATTCATCCTGGAAGGCCATCGGGCTTGAGATGGAAGGTGGGCATTACCAAAAAGCAATACAGGTGGCTTCAAAAATCAGACATTATATCTCACCCGATGTCAAGGTGATGTATGCATATTACGCATCAGACAATCCGTTGGAGACAGGCAGCACATTGGCTTCCGGTGGGTTGGGATTGACCGGTGTAAAACCTACTTATCTGATTACAAAAATGATTCTGAAAAAAATATTGGATGCTTAATCCATCGCTTTTGTCTTCTGACCTTGTTGATTCATTTTCACTGGACAACAGCGTTCATTTGAGTTGAATTGGTTTTAACAGATTTGCCTTTCAAATATGAATGATTTGAATGATGATGAGCGTCTTTGTTTGATGCACAAGAAGACACCAACATAGGGTCAATCAGAATCTGAAGAACATTTTTTTACAATGATTTTGAATTCTTTTGTGCTACAGTTGTACCCAATCATAAAACTTCACTTTGCCCAATCATTTTATTAATATTTAATTGAATATATCAGTGAAAATTTATTGACAATTCATAGCTTTAGCTACTAAATTTAGACATGAAAAAAATCAAGACATTATTGCTCTGCGGACTTTTCATCATCTCGAGTGAATTGTCTGCTTGGGGGACGACCGGACACCGTGTGGTAGCTGAAATCGCACAAAACCATCTGTCGGCAAAGGCAAGGCGACAGCTTCAAAAAATCATTGGAAAACAATCGCTTGCTTATTGGGCCAATTGGTCGGATTTCATCAAGTCTGACCCGGAATGGAAAATGGCGGATTCATGGCATTACCTCAATATTCCCTCCGGAATGAACCGTGATAATTTTGATAGCTTACTGAATCATTCAACCGATGTGCATCTGTACAAAAGAACGCTGACTATCATCGATGAATTAAAAGACCGAAAAAATCTCTCTTTAGAAAAACAGCAACAGAATTTGTATTTTCTTATTCACCTGCTCGGCGATGCTCATCAGCCGTTGCACCTCGGTCGTGAAGAAGATTTGGGTGGAAATAAAATTGAAGTAAAATGGTTTAGAAACACGACCAATATTCACTCACTTTGGGATAGTAAACTGATTGATTTTCAGAAATATAGCTATACAGAATACGCAAAAGTATTGGATATTCACGATAAAAAAATCAACAAAAATTTATCCGACGGGAATCTGGAAGACTGGTTGTTTGAATCATATCAAAAAGCAGAAGACATTTATGCTCATACAAAAAAGGACGACAATCTATGGTATGATTACAATTACCGATATGTATCCACGCTGGAGGAGCAACTGCTCAAAGGAGGTTTGCGATTGGCAAAGATTCTGAATGAAGTTTTCGGATGATGGGCTGAACTTATTAATCAAACCAATGGGCTGGTTTTATGTTTTTCAATTTACCCTGTTGAAAAATTGTATAGCTGAATCCGGGGTGAATTGAAAATGCACCCACTTCACCTTTTTTGTTGACGGCGATATAAGCCACCTGAAAATCTCTGCGCTCGGGTTGTTTTTTCATAATTCTGCCGATGGCTTCCTTACAGGCTTGCTCGGGGGTTTTTCCCTGACGCATCAGTTCTACCACCAGATAAGCGCCCACGGTTTTCAATACTTCTTCACCCACTCCGGTGGCGGTGGCTGCCCCTATTTCGTTGTCCACATACAAACCCGAACCTATAATGGGCGAATCGCCTACCCGACCGTGCATCTTGTAGGCAAGCCCGCTGGTGGTGCATCCGCCCGACAAATTTCCGCGAATATCCATGGCCAGCATCCCTATGGTATCATGATTTTCAATATTAATGATTGGTTTGTACTCCGATTTCTTCAACCAATCCTTCCAAGCATTTTTTGTCTCTTCGGTCAACAGGTTTTGTCTTTTGAATCCCTGAGCTTCTGCGAACTGTTTTGCTCCTTCACCTGCCAGCAGGACATGGGGTGTTTTTTCCATCACTTTTCTTGCTACTGAAATTGCATTTACAATTTCCTCCAGAAAAACCACTGCACCATAATTTCCTTTGTCGTCCATGATACAGGCGTCCAGTGATACATGACCGTCCCGATCGGGCAATCCACCATATCCAACCGAGGAATTGGATGGGTCTTCTTCTTCGACATTGCATCCTTGTTCCACTGCATCAATGGCAGGTGCTCCGGCGAGAATCACATCCCGTGCTTTTGCTACTGCGTTGGGCACATTCCAAGTAGCGATGACCAGCGGGTAATTGACATTATTGGATTGTCTTTTGTTAGATTTCGAATCTCTGGTCACATTGGCCAAAACCGATGTTCCAATGGCCAAACCGAGGCTTGAGAGTGCTGACTTGCTGATGAATTTTCTACGGTTCATTTTACGGGAGATTAATTTATTTACGCTAATTTCAACAATTTGAATGAATAATTGCAGTTTGATACTGACAAATATTTATAAAACAAAAAGCCGGTTTACTTTATAAACCGGCTTTTAATGCAAATATTATGAAGTAATTTATTTTTTCACAATTTTTGAAGTGTGAACATTTCCTTTGGAATCCAGTACGCTAACTACATAAACGCCTGCAGGAAGTTCAGAGACTCTTACAGAAGCATCTTTAGAAGAAGCAACTATTTTACCTGTCATGTCAACAACAGTCATTTGTTTTACTTCTGCGTTATTTATGTTTACTTTCACAAAGTTAGTTGCAGGGTTTGGATAAACCGAAAATGAAACATTGTTAATGTCAGAAACACCCATGGTGGTTTCTTCACCTTCGATGTACATACCCAAATCCAGGTCAGTCCAGTCAAGCAGGAAGCTAAGTGGTGTCCAAACAGTAGCACCGGCTCCGAACAAATTGCTTGGGTCAATTAAGTGACCTTCTACACCGTTGGCAGACAATGATTGGTACCAGTTCCATCTTGTAGAACCTTCGGTAATGTCAGCCAAAGTAGTCACAGGAACTACAGAAAGCCAAAATTTACCACTTGGCAATACAACATCATAACCGGCTTCAACCAGATCCAGAGTGAATGTATACGTAGCTTCATCAAAATAGAAACCTGTATCACCCACATACATCTCAAATTTAAAAAGGCTGTCGGTTGCCGGGTCTGAACCTAAAGGAATCCAGTCATCATCAGCAATCAGGTAAAAGTTTACGCCCAGCAAATTGTTCTGAAGGTCAAGTGAGTTATTAAACCCATAAGCTTCAAGCTTTGTAATTTTGGTAGCAGGGTATGTCAAATCAAAATCATCAGCACTTGCTGCATACTGTCCACTTGCATCCATTCCAGACACAATTCCTGAGGTGCCTGTATCCAACTGAGCAATGATAACTTCATTTGGAGAAAAGTTAGCTACAGGTGTCTGTGGAAATTCTGCAACGACAGTAATTTCTTGCTGTGCAAATGTCACAGAAAACAAAAGCCCTGTTAGCAAAATAGAAATTTTTTTCATTTTTTTCACTTTTTAATTAAATATTAAACATAAATCCTAATTCGGCAAAGTTAGTTCTTACCCACATATTTCAGATGACAAAAGTCATACTTTAGAAGATTTAACAGATTTTAAAGCAAAAAGTAACATATTTGGTTTCATTTGACATCGAACGAATCCCTGAGTACATTTCCAAAAACATTGAATGCAAGGACCAGTAGCATGATGGCAATACCTGGTAACAGGGCGAGATGTGCATCTCCAAGTATGATGTGGGAATAATTCTCTTTGATGAGATTTCCCCATGAGGGAGTAGGTGGTTGCGCGCCGATTCCCAGAAAACTCAATCCGCTTTCAACAAGTATGGCTGCAGCAAAATTGGCAGCAGAAATCACGATGACTGGCGCCAGAATATTGGGTAATATTTCTTTGAAAATAATCCTTGCGTCACCAAATCCCATTGCCTTTGCGGCTTCCACGAATTCTTTTTCTCTGTAGCTGATGAATTGTCCTCGTACGACTCTGGCGACTTCAACCCACATCGTTAGGCCGACCGCCACGAAGATTTGCCAGAATCCTTTGCCCAAAGCCAGAGTAATGGCAATGACCAACAGCAAAGTGGGTATGGACCAGACCACATTGATCAGCCACATAATAAAATCGTCTGCGCGGCCTCGGTAATAACCGCCGATTGCACCTATCGGAATGCCCACCAGAAGTGAAATAAATACTGCAATAAAACCAATGAGAAATGAAATCCGGGTACCTATGATGAGTCGTGAATAAAAGTCACGACCGTAATTATCGGTTCCAAACTTGAATTTCTTTTCATAGATGAATTTTTCTTCAAGTTGTTTCTTTGACACTGCTTTGTCTGTCCATTCCGTCATCGGCAAAGCAGTGATTTCTCCCTTCAGCCCGTCTCCGAGATAGGGTACATAACGGACGGAGTCGCCTGTAATTTCGAAAGATTCGATTGCGATTTGTTCGGTTTCCACTTCTTTGCCGAGGAAGAAATCTTTGACAGAATTTTTTGGGTTGTAATTTGCCAATGGGACTTCGAGCAAAAGTTGGGTATAACCCATCGGTTTGTGTGCCAGAACCAGATTCTGCTGATTGGCATCTTTCACATTGTCAGAGGAGAGTCCGTATGCAAATACGCTGATCAGCGCAGCCATAAGAATCAGCAGAAAGGAAGCAATGCCCAAAGGGTTTTTCGTTATTTTTCTGAGCGCATTTCTTTCAAAAGAACCCGGTGATTTTTCCATTGCATTTTAAGAAATATCTTTGAGTACATTAACGGATTCTTCTACATAAAAGTCCTTTTCAATATTCTTGTGCCATGATTTCCTTCTTTCTCTTAGAATGGTGTCTTGTTCGAATCGGGGCAACTCCCATTTGGGTGATTCGACTTTGAGCCTTGATTTGTACACGCTGAGTGAATCATATTTTTGTGATTCGTCTTGTCTTTTTTCTCTTTCGGCTTTGTATTTGTCGAGATTGAGTGAAATCCTATCGATGGTGTCCAGGTCTTTGTAATAGCGAGCAGCTTCATCAATCAACCTAAGGTAGGCATTGTCTTTGACTCTCTTCCGGCTATTTTCGACTACTTTATTTAAATCAAAAGTAGGTTCCCATGCATTGAATTTCACTGCTTTGATTTGATCCCATGGCAGTGCATCCTCAGAACTGGATTCGCTGATGTCAGAATAGGTGAGTATATTGGGCAAAATGATGTCTGGAGTAACTCCTTTCAGCTGTGTTGAGCCACCATTGACCCTATAGAATTTCTGAATGGTAAGTTTGAGTGAACCCATGTCGTCTGAGTTGCTTCTTTGATCGAGCGGAATAAAAGTCTGAACGGTTCCTTTGCCAAATGTTTTATGGCTGCCCACAATCACTGCTCTTTTGTAATCCTGCATGGCTGCAGCAAGAATTTCAGAGGCCGAAGCCGATGCTTCATTGACCATAATCACCATGGGGCCGTCATAATGAACGGACGAATCGTTGTCTTCATAAACCCTCAAGTGTCCGTCGCTTCGTCTGACTTGTACGATGGGGCCTTTGGGTATAAAGAGGCCTGCAATCTGTATTGCTTCGTCCAATGAGCCTCCGCCGTTGAATCTCATATCAAAAATCAATCCTTTGATATTTTCCTGTTTGAGTCCTTCAATTTCTTTGATAATATCGTCTGAAGGATCCCGTCCGTTTTTGTCATTAAAATTGGTATAGAACTCGGGCAGATAAATGATACCGAATTTGTCTCCGTTGTCATTTATGATTGCACTTCTTGCAAAAACTTCCTCTTGTTCAATCACATCCCTGATTAATTTAATGTCTTTCAGAGAACCGTCCTTTTTCTTGACTGTAAGGGTGACTTCGGTTCCTTTCTTGCCTCGAATTAGACTGATGGCATCGTCCAGAATCATTCCGACAATACTGACTGATTCTTCTCCTTTTTGTTTCACAGATACAATTTGGTCGCCGACTTCAAGCTGACCGTCTTTCCATGCGGGTCCTCCGATGACAAGTTCCATGATGGTGGCATAACCTCTTTTGTCCTGCAACAACGCACCAATGCCTTCCAATTGACCTGAGATATTAACATCGAATCTGTCTTTGTCCTGAGGTGAGAAATAATTGGTATGTGGGTCGTATCTTTCTGTAAATGAATTGATGTAATAGCCGAGGAATTTTTCCTTTTTGTAATGGGATTGGATTCTGAAGAAGTCGGCAATGTTTTCTGATACTTTCTCTCTTGCTTCTTTTTCGAGTTGCTCAAATGGCAAATCCATTTTGACAGTATCCTCTTGCAGTCTGATTAATTCGCTGAGTGCGTTGTATTTCAGGTATCTTCTC
>JAQVKJ010000058.1 GCA_028694715.1 Weeksellaceae bacterium
TTCAAAAAACAAATCAGTGATTTCTTTGAGTGCATCGTAGGCTTCGGTAATCAGCACTGGATGGCTGTGGGTGAGTTTTTGGATGATGTAACCGTCTCCTTCTTCGGGTACTTCAACGAGTTTGCCTTCTCGGATGAGTTCATCCAGCTGAAAATTGTCAGCAATCAGCGGAATGCGGAATGATGATGCTTCAAACAGATGGTCAGAATATTTAATATTTTTTTTGATAAAATTAATTTTCCCAACTTCAGCTGTTTTTTTGGCAGCTTTTGCGGGATATTTCTCCAGCTCGTAGTGATAATTAAAACTGTCCGGAAATAAATTGTTACCCACCGTATGACTTTGCGCGTTTATTGAAATTGCAGCAATAAACACAATTTGAACCAACCAATTTCTCATCCCTCTTTTTGAATTGCTCAAAATTAATTTTTAAACATCAGATATACAGCATTTAAAATCTTAAAAATTCCTTAAATTTTTGTTATAAATTCCATTTGTAAAAAACAATTCTTCGGATTAGATATTACCATTCGTAATCATTTCACTTCTCATATAGCGCACGAATCATACCGTCGGAGATTCCGATTTTTGGGACATGAATTTTTTTTGCTCTTGACCATTTCATCATTTTCATATAAATTTCAAGTGCATATTCTACGACATCCGCTCGGTCTGGTTTCATGTTGAATGCCCTCAGTCGTTCTTCAAAACTCATTTCACGGATGGTTTTGTAGGTTTTTCTCAGATAAGTGTCAGACATGGGTTTACCAAGTTTGATGCCTGAATATTTATAAATATGATTGATGTTTCCGCCCGAGCCAATCAATTCCACATCGTAGCTGGCGGCGATTGCTTGAGTCCATTTTTTCATTTCAGGATAAACCTTGGGGTTCACTTTGCCTTCCATCAGTCTGACCGTACCGATTTCGAATGATTTGGAAGCCGCTACTTTTCCGCAATGCAGTAGTGTCAGTTCAGTGCTTCCGCCGCCCACATCCACATACAGATAATCGTTTCTGTTTAACAGAAATTTTCTTAGTTCTGATGTAAATATCAGTCGTGCTTCGGTTTCTCCGTCTATGATTTCCACTTTGATGTCCGCCTTCTTTTTGATTTGTTTCAGGATTTCTTTTCCGTTCTCCGATTCTCGCATGGCCGAAGTGGCATAAGCCAGGTATTCTTCTACCTCATATATGTCCATCATCAGCCGGAAAGCTTTCATCACATCCACCATCCGTCGGGCGTTTCTTTCAGAAATCTGATTCTCTGTAAATACATCTTTTCCCAGTCTGACCGGCATTCTGACCAATGCAGTTTTATTGAATACGGGTTCGGCATCTTTGAATTCATAAACATAATTGATGAGCAATCGAATCGCATTTGTGCCTATATCAATGGCCGCCAGTTTTTTAATGTTCATACTGCCGATTTTGACGAGATTGGATTTCTTCTGATTGTTTCTCATTCAATTCCAAAAGATAATTGTATATCGCAAATTGCGACCTGAGTGTGGGAAGATTGTTGGTTCTATACTCCAAACTACTGTCAGCGTCATGTAATCTTGCCTTGACATTGTCGTTGAAATTGAGTTCGAAGGATTCAATCAGCATTTTTTTGATTTCCAGATTATAGATTGGGCAAGCTACTTCCACTCTTGCGTCCAGATTTCTTTCCATCATATCTGCCGACGAAATAAAGACCTGATCGTCACCTGCGTTTCTAAACCAGTAAATCCTGGAATGCTCCAGAAATTTATCAACTATGCTGATGGATTCAATGTTTTCTGAAAATCCCTTTTGGCCTGGAATCAGACTATGGATACCTCTGACCACCAGCCTGATTTTGACCCCTTCTGAGGATGCATTGTATAACATATCGATGATTTGTTTGTCACTCAGACTGTTGAGCTTCATATTGATGCCCGAAGGCAGCCCCTTACGGTGGTTTTTTATTTCTCTTTTAATAAATTTAATGATTTTCTTGCGGGTCTGCATGGGTGAAACCAAGAGTTTATCGTAGGATTGAGTCAGGTAATTGGCACTGAAAAATCTAAAGACCTGATTGATTTCCTGTACGATTTCAGATTGTGAAGTCAGCAGCGTATGGTCTGTATAAACTTTGACGGTGTCTGAATTTAGGTTTCCCGAACTGACAAATCCGTACTCGGTGGCCATTCCTTCTTCTGCCTCTCTTTCTATGTACCCGATTTTTGAATGAACTTTTAGTCCGGGCACTCCGTTGATGACATTCACACCGGCATCCCTCAATCTTTTGGACCATTTCACATTGTTGGCCTCGTCAAACCTTGCCCGGAGTTCGAGAACGGCTGTTACTTCCTTTCCGTTTCGTGCTGCATTGGTCAGCGCACTCATCACTTGAGATTCCACATTGACCCTGTATATGGTGATTTTGATTTTTTTGACTTTGGGGTCAATGGCTGCTTCTCTTAGAAATTTTAAAAAAACCGAATAATCATGATAGGGATAAAACAGCAAATGGTCCTCTGCCGTAATGGCTTCAAAAAATGTTCTGTATTTTAATAAGTTGGCCGGAATGATGGGAACTATTTTTTCGTACTCCAAATCGGTTCTGCCCTGATTTGGAAAATCCATCAAGTCTCTTTTGTTGTGGTATTTTCCACCAGCGTTGATGCTGTCATAATCGTCAATATGCAATTTTTTTAGCAGGAATTTCAGGGTGTCATCCGCAATTCCACGGTCATACACAATTCTAACAGGTTCACCTTTTCTTCTGCCTTCCAGACTTTTGGCGACTTTCTCGAGCAGGCTGTATTCTAAACTGTTGCTCAGTTCCAATTCAGAATCCCGGGTGATTTTGATGGAATGTGCTTCAATGAAATCGTATTTAAAAACCTTGAAAATATCTGCAAGATGGTAGCGAATAATGTCCTCCAGATACATCACGAATTGCTTTTTGCCGATTTGTGGAAGCACTGCAAAACGAGGAAAAATCTGTGTGGGTACATCAATGAGTGAATATTTTGGCACGGCTTTCTCCACGAATTTCACCGCCATATAAAATGCACCGTCTCGAATGGCAGGGCCTTCAAGTTTTTTGTCCAATATATAGACCCCGATGGAATGACTGAGTTGAGTGTTGAAATATTCTGTAATGTACTGTATGTGCGCTGCTTCGCAAATGTTTTTATCATCAACGAAAAAGATGTTGTTTTCCTGTAATTCATTGAGGATATCGTCATAGAGTTGATCGTATTCCGCCCGCTGAACGGCCACCAAATTGTTGATTTCTTCAATCAATTCTTGGTCGGTTTGTCCTTCGATGATGTTTCTGTAAACCCGGCTTTTCAGCTGAATCGAGCGCAAAACTGAAGAATACCTGACCGAATAAAATTCATCGAGATTATTGGAATAAATCCCAAGGAATCTCAATCTTTCAAGTAGCGGCACAGTCGGGTCTTTGACTTCCTGTAGCACTCTGGCATTGAATCTGAGCCAGCTGATTTCTCTGTTTACATATTGTTGGTTCACAATTCTTTGGGTTTTATTACATTCAATGTTCTTCCTTTTTCCAATGCTTCCCATTTATCAGCATCAAATTCAATAATGACAATGCCGGAAGTGGGAAGATTACGCAGAAATACATTGCCCATTCGATTGGCAAATTCAGTATAGGCTTCGTTGTGGCCAAAAAAAATGGCGGTTTCAAACGAGTTGTCAAGTCCTTTGATGAATTTCAGCAAATCAAAATACGAAAATGTATAAAGTCTTTGGTCGAGACTGATCTGAGGTGATTCAGTGAAATATGATGCAGTAATCATGGCGGTTCTTTCGGCTCTTCTGGCGGGGCTCGAATACCATATATCAATGTGGAAATCCAAAATTTCAAGAAGTTTTTTGGCAGATTTATGTGTTCGCTCTACACCGTTCTGGGCGAGGTCTCTTTCGAAATCTCTTACACCTGATTCCCAGCTGCTTTTGCCATGTCTGAATAGAATGATTTTCTTCATTTTTCAACAGTTTGTTGTTGGGTAATTTCCAAAATAGCTGCCGAAATTTCATCCGTCTTTTGCTCGTCCCAGTTCAGTGAGAGTGGTATGGAAACTACATTTTTGATGATTTGGTCGGAAGCAGAGAAATCTTGAGTCGCGTAATCGGGAAGCATGTCTCTGTGTTCTTGATAGAGTTTATTGTCGTTTTTTAAATTTTTAAAATGATGCCATTTCTTCACATAATGCCAGTCGTTGTCAAACCAGTATGCCGCAGGAATCCCTTTGTTTATCAGTTCTTGCGCCAGGTTCCTTGCTGCGGTTTCATGCTCTAAAATCAGCGAAAGAAAAGAAGCATTGTCTCCACTTTCATCGGGAATTCTTCTGAACCGTATTCTGTTCTGTGATTTCAATTGATTTTTGATTCGGGTTTTAATTCTCCGCTGTTTTTCAATAAATTCTCCGAGTTTACCCCATTGTGCGAGTCCGATGGCAGCATGAAGTTCAGAGATTCTGAAATTCAGTCCAACGACCGGATGGTCCTCTGCACCCCTGTTATTTCCTATGTGGTCATGACCGTGGTCAGCATACTGTTCGCAATATTGATAAACATCTGCATCATTTGACAATACTGCTCCACCTTCACCGCAGGTTACCGTCTTTACGAAGTCAAAAGAAAGACAACCGACATCTCCGATGGTGCCCAGGAATTCACCTTTGTATGTGGCACCGCTTGCTTGACAAGCATCTTCAATAAGGTACAAACCGTGCTTTTTTGCTATTTTGCTCAGCTTGTCAAGTTCTGCCATTGCACCGCACATGTGAACGGGCATGATTGCTTTTGTTCGCGGACTGATGGCTTTTTCGGTGGAAGTCGGACAAAGCGTCAGTGAATCATCAATGTCAGCAATGACTGGAATGGCACCTGTAAAAAGTATGGCTTCAAAGCTGGCCACAAAAGTGAACGAGGGCATAATAACTTCATCTCCTGCACCTATGCCGAGCGAGCGTAAGGCAGTAATCAGAGCGGTTGTTCCGCTGCTGGTCAACTGTGTGTGGTTGACACGAAGGCTTTTGGATATCTTTTCTTCAAGCTCTTTGGCTTTCCAACGGTTTTTTCTTAGCGCTTCAAAATTATATCGCATAAGAATACCCGTATCCATCACCTCTTGAATCTGTTTCTGCTCTTCATGGTCAAATCTTTCAAATCCCGGCATAAATTATTCGAATTAGATGGAAACAAAGATATAGATTCATCAATAATTATTGAACCAAAACCGCTTTTAATTCAACAATAAAAAATCAATCCACTTGAGTTTTATTTTAATGAATGAACGATAATCATTTAATTTGTAAAAAATATCATTATGAAATGGACTTCAAATCGCAGTAAGAATGTCGATGATCGAAGAGGAATGAGCGGCAGGGGAGTAGCGATTGGCGGCGGAATTGGCACATTGCTGGTTGCTGTACTGATTTATTTTTTGGGTGGAGATCCTGCCATGGTGCAAAACCTACAGATGGAAGCTGCACCCCAGCAGACGGAAAGACAACTTAGTGAATCCGAACTTCAGGTAAGAGAATTCATCAGTATGTTGGCCGGTGAGAATGAGCTTTCATGGAAAACCATACTGGCAGAACACAACATTCCCTTTCGTCCTGCAACCGTGGTGATTTTTGAACAAACCACCAATTCGGGTTGTGGAATAGCACAATCCGCAATGGGGCCTTTTTATTGTCCGGCCGACGAAAAAATCTATATGGACATGAGTTTCTTTAATGAACTCCAAAATCGTTTTGGAGCAAGAGTGACAGAATTTACAATAGCTTATGTACTTGCACACGAAATGGGACATCATATACAGAATGTTTTGGGAACGCTTTCTGAAACCGAGAAACTCAGGCGGAGCGGTCGTTATACCGAGGCACAGATGAATCAAATTTCAGTGGCCACAGAACTGCAAGCTGATTTTTACGCAGGTTTGTGGGCGAGATACACTGATCAGCGCGAAAAGTTCCTCGAACCGGGCGATATTGAAAGTGCGGTAGAAGCTGCGGCTGCGGTAGGTGACGATAATATTCAGAAAAGGACGCAGGGCTATGTGAATCAAGAAGCTTTTACCCATGGTTCGTCGGAGCAGCGGATAGAATGGTTCACCAAAGGCTATCGTTCGGGGGACATCCGTCAGGGTGATACATTCAGTGCTTTGCTGAAGTAAAATCAAGTTATCAATAGACATTGCTTCAAAAAAAGCCCTCAATCGTTTGTTGGATAATAAATTAATTGTACTTTTGCAATCCCAAAAAACGGGGAACATATTTTATTAATATGCCAACAATACAACAATTAGTTAGAAAAGGAAGAACAAAACTGGCCAAGAAGAGTAAATCGGTTGCTTTGGAATCCTGTCCTCAACGCCGTGGTGTTTGTACCCGTGTGTACACGACCACACCCAAGAAGCCTAACTCTGCAATGCGTAAAGTTGCAAGGGTGAGACTGTCAAACGGTAAAGAAGTCAACGCATACATCGGCGGTGAAGGACACAATCTCCAAGAACACTCGATAGTATTGGTCAGAGGAGGAAGGGTAAAAGATTTACCTGGTGTACGCTACCACATCGTTCGTGGTGCGCTGGATACAGCTGGAGTCAGCAAAAGGACTCAACGAAGAAGTAAATATGGTGCAAAACGGCCAAAAGAAGCCAAAAAGTAAAACTTTGAGACATGAGAAAGACAAAAGCTAAAAAAAGAGTGTTGCTCCCGGACCCAAGGTTTAATGACCAATTGGTGACTCGTTTTGTAAACAACATGATGTACGATGGCAAGAAAAGTGTTGCATTCAGCATTTTTTATAAAGCCATGGACATTGTAGAAGAGAGAAAAGAGAATACTGAAAAATCTGCGCTTGAAATATGGAAAGATGCACTGACCAATGTTATGCCCCATGTAGAAGTTCGCTCCAGAAGAGTAGGAGGTGCAACTTTTCAGATTCCCATGGAAATCCGTCCTGACAGAAAGATTTCAACAGCAATGAAATGGTTGATCCTGTATGCTAGAAAAAGGAATGAAAAATCAATGGCACAAAGACTTGCCTCTGAAATCATTGCTGCAGCCAAAGAAGAAGGTGCCGCCGTTAAAAAACGACAGGATACACATAAAATGGCAGAAGCCAACAAAGCATTCTCACACTTTAAAGTATAATTTAAGATGTCAAGAGATTTAAAATACACAAGAAACATCGGTATTGCGGCCCACATTGATGCGGGTAAGACCACTACGACAGAAAGAATTTTGTTCTACACCGGTAAAAACCATAAAATCGGTGAAACCCACGACGGTGCTTCTACCATGGACTGGATGGAACAGGAAGCTGAAAGAGGAATTACTATTCAATCCGCCGCAACCACCTGTAAATGGAAATTCCCGACCGAACAAGGGAAACCCCTTCCAAATGCACATGAATATCATTT
>JAQVKJ010000059.1 GCA_028694715.1 Weeksellaceae bacterium
TACCGTTTATACAACACAGTCCACATCCAGTAATCCTTGCAGGTGACCTGAATGCCGTGCCTAATTCATATGAATATAAACAAATAAGTTTCTGGTTAAGAGACTCTTATATAGATGTTGGTCGTTCTTCGGGGACAACTTTTCATGATTACAAATTTCCGCTCAGGCTGGATTATGTATTTCATTCTGACGAACTGCTTTCAGTTGGCTATAAGGTACTGAGAAAACAAAAAATCTCTGACCATTATCCAGTAGTGGCTGAACTCAAATTACCATAACCGCTATGGCCATATTGACTTTTGTCTGAAAATTGTATATTTGAAAACACGCAAACAAAATCTGTAAGAGTGAAAATTATCAATGTTCCGAAAATATCAACAAGACATTCAGTTCAATTGAAAACAAAATTCGGTGGTAACGGAATTCATTTGTGCCTGTCATCCCATTGCAGAACAGTCAGAAATGGAAATTCCATAAAGCCGAATGAATAACCAATAGGAATCAAACAGATGTATGCAGTTTTAGACATAGAAGCCACCGGCGGACAAATGGGTGAAGAAGAAATCATCGAAATTGCGGTTTATCGTTTTGATGGACGCATGACCACCGACCAACTCATTTCTCTGGTCAAACCCGATAGAAACATTGATCCTTATGTACAGAAACTTACGCGGATTACCCCCAAAACCGTCAGTACCGCGCCTCGATTTCATGAAATCGCCAAAAGAATCATTGAAATTACCGTAGATGCGGTTTTGGTCGGACACAATGTGGATTTTGACTACCGAATGCTCAGACAAGAATTCAGAAAACTCGGATACATCTACCAGCGAGATACGATTGACACTGTCCAACTGAGTGAAAAATATTTTCCCAACACAACTTCTCATTCGCTCGGCAAGCTATGTAATGAACTTGGTATTCCCACCACTGACCGACACAGGGCTTCGGGAGACGCAAGGGCGACTTTGGAACTGTTCAGACTGATGTTAGAAAAAGATTCTGAAAAAAACATTACTCAATACAATTCGGCCAATGGGAAAGCACAGCTGAGCGAATTTGGTTACAAAGGATTGCCCAATGCTGCTGGCGTCTTCTATATCCGCGACAAGAAAAGGAAGGTCATTTATCTGGCTGCTGCTGACAATATCGCACAAAACGCAA
This sequence comes from Weeksellaceae bacterium, assembly GCA_028694715.1. Lineage (GTDB taxonomy): Bacteria > Bacteroidota > Bacteroidia > Flavobacteriales > Weeksellaceae > Moheibacter. The sequence continues at coordinate 1,165 of JAQVKJ010000059.1, forward strand.
GACGACTGCTGAACGGAAAAACAGAAATCAGTCGCAAAATCAAAACACAGTTTGACAGCATCCATTTTGAACTTACAGGCAATCAACTGATTTCCAAAATAAAGGAACTGAATGAACTGAGGGAATTGAAGCCTGTTTTTAATCGGGTTGAACCAAATTTCACCCATTCAATCTGTCTTGAGTCCAGAATGGATTATCAAGTGCTGGTTATCCGGAAATCCGAAAAAAACCGTGATAATTCGGTTTTAGAATTCCAGTATCCAAGAAGGATAAGAGAGGTTTTGTCGCATATCACTTCTGAATTCGAACTTTGTCCAATGCTCAACCGGCTGGTTCCTATGGACAATGAGTGTTTCAGTTATGAAGTAGGAGAATGTAGGGGTGCTTGCAAGGGAATTGAATCCTCCGAAACTTACAACCAAAGAATTCAATTATTTTTGGACAAAATCAATATAGAAAACAAAAATTTTCTGATTGTAGGAAACGGTCGGAAAATGAGTGAAAAATCATTTGTCCTAATTGAAAATGGGATTTGTAAAGGATACGGCTATTTTGAATTTCACAACCAAATCAAGGATACAAAAACCATTGCCGAACGGATGACGGCAGTTTCTCCAGATCCTGATTGCATCAAAATTATCAAACCGTTTCTGGCCACTGGCAGATACAGGGATATAATTTCATTAGATTCGTAATAAATTTGTTTGATAGACAGAAAAATGACAGAAAGAGAAGAAAAAGACAAAATTCGTGAAAAATTCACAATCAAAAATTGGAATGAAGTAAAATCAAATGACTCTTGGGCATTGTTCAAAATCATGTCTGAATTTGTTCACGGTTACGAAACTATGGCCAAAATTGGACCATGCGTTTCGGTCTTCGGATCGGCAAGAACCCAAGACGACTCGCCCTACTATCGGTTGGCCGAAGAAATCTCGTACGGATTGACACAAATCGGTTTCGGTGTCATCACTGGCGGAGGCCCAGGTATCATGGAGGCCGCCAATAAGGGTGCCAGAAGAGGCGGTGGAAAATCAGTGGGAATAGGCATCAAACTGCCCTTTGAAGATTCAATGAATCCGTACATTGATCACGATTACAGCATTTATTTCGATTATTTTTTTGCCCGAAAAGTCATGTTTGTAAAATATGCGCAGGGGTTTATCGTACTGCCGGGGGGACTGGGTACAATGGACGAACTATTTGAAGCATTAACATTGATTCAAACAAAAAAAATCGGCAGATTCCCTATTGTTCTGGTAGGCACATCGTACTGGTCGGGATTGATTGACTGGATGAAAGGGACGCTGCTCGATGCAGGCAATATTTCAGAAAAAGATTTTGAGCTATACCGACTCGTAGATACTGCAGAAGAAGCTGTGGGACATATCAAAGCATTTTATGACAAATACACAGTCAAACAAAACTTCTGAGCTTCAATACTAAAAAAAGAGCGGAATCGTTTTAAAACAAAGCCAAATGATGTTCAACAAACAAGGGGATTATTTATTCAGAATTGTAGCGGTACTTTTCGTATTCTTTCAAACCATCGGGATCTTTGCACAAAACAATAATGTCCGTTGGGAAGACCATTTTTCATATTCCAATGTGAGTCATATTTTGGAAATCAACGGACTGATTTTCTGTAGTGCTGAAAACGGTTTGTTTATTTATGACCCAAACAGTGGAGAACTCGAAAAGAATTCAAAGGTCAATGAACTCAATGATGTCGGACTGACTGCCTTTAATTATAGCCAAGAAACAGACCAACTGCTGATTGGTTATAGGAGCGGCGAAATGGATATACTCGGTCCGGATGAGAATAAAAACATGCTCGAGATACCTCTGCATCAGTCTTATACTGGAGACAAAAGGGTGAATGACATTGAGCCTGCGGGTACGGTCGCAGTGGTTTCGGGTGAATTTGGATTGGCCACTTTTGATTTGGAAAATTATGAATTCAACGAGACATGTTATTTTATTCAAGCAGGAACTTATTTTGGCGTCAAGGAATCAGCCGTTAGCAACGGAGTTATCTATGCTGCCAGCGACAAAGGAATTTTTTACCATCCTTTGGATGAGTTTATTACAAATTTCACTGCTTGGGAACAACCTATCGGAATGCCGCTCACTCCCTTTCAGCACATAGTTGAATTTCAAGGAAATATAATTGCCGCAAGCGACGACAATGTATATAGATTTGACGGCGACAACTGGTTGATGTTTGCAAACTACCCAAACCTCAGAGACTTGACCGTCAACGGGAATACACTCAGCATTACACAAGCATCATCAATCACAAATTTTGATGAAAATTTAATCAATACCGGCACAGTAAGCTTTGGCTCTCCACTCAATACAGGTCTCAAAGTGAGCAATATTACCTATGGAGGATCTAATGATGCAGGCTTGCTAAGTGGATTGAATTCAATTTATCCAGACGGTCCGTTCAACAATCAATCTTGGTCGGTTACTGCTGTCAACGGTCAAATATGGATTGCACCTGGTGGTATGTCCAACTTTTTTATTCCACAGTACAATATCAACGGCTTCTATCACTTCGACGGCAATTATTGGGTACACCACACTTATGACGAAATGCTTCAGGCCAGAGACATTGTTGACATAGAGGTAAATCCAATCGACAATACAGAATTTTATGTATGCTCATGGTTCGAATTTCCGACCTGGGAACAAGAGAATATTCATATCGGAATGTTTAGATACAAGGACGGGCAAATGGTCAACCATTACAATTCTGAGAACAGTGGGATTTTGTTCAGGGAACGAATTGGTGGTTCAGTGTTTGACGAAGCCGGAAATCTTTGGATCGGTCAGTCATTTGTAGAAGAAGGTGCCAAAACATATATGATCCGAAAGAATGCCGACGGCAGCTGGAAAGCCATAGATTTGAATGCGGCGGGCGGAGGAGCCGGTGCTCGTAAGCCCTTTATTTATAACGGATATGGCTTCCTTGCTTTGCCACGGTCAGACAGTGGTCTGAAAATCACCGATATGGAAGTCGTTTACACCATTGATGCAACCGTCGACCGTGGGAATCTTCCCTCTGCGCAAGTAACTGCCGCAGCTGTGGACTTGAACGGAGTACTGTGGATAGGAACAATCAATGGACTCAGGGTATTGTACAACCCATTGCAAGCCGTTCAGTCCGAATCATTTCAAACCCAGCCGATTGTGATTGAACAAAATGGATTGCCCGAGGCGCTACTAACCGATGTGCAAATCAATGACATAAAAGTTGACGGAGCCAATCAAAAATGGTTGGCCACCGAAACTGCAGGGGTCTATTATTTCTCTGAAGACGGAACATCGACCGTTTTTCATTTTACCTCAGGCAATTCACCATTACCATCCAACAAAGTCAATTTCATTTCCATAGACAAGAGCAGCGGCAAGGTGTTTTTTGCCACAGACAAAGGAGTGGTTTCATATCGCAGTGACGCAGTGGAAGTGGGAGATTCTTTTGGAGATGTTTATGCCTATCCGAATCCGGTTCGCCCGGGTTTCAATGGTGAAGTCACCATCAAAGGGCTTCCGATTGACGCCGATGTGAGAATTGTAGACATCACAGGCAACCTGATTTACAAAGCAAAATCCGCGGGTGGTGTGGCCAAATGGGATACCCGAAACATGAACGGCAAACCCGTAGCCTCGGGGATTTATCTGGTCCTAATGACCAATCAGGATGCGACTGAAACCAAGCAAACCAAAATTGCCATCGTCAGATAATGATTGTAAAAACCCAAGCCATTGTAATTTCTTCATTAAAATACGGAGACACTTCTCGCATTTTGAAATGCTATACCCGTGAGGAAGGCATTCAATCATTGATTGCCAAAGGAGTCTATGCCAGAAGAAACAGAACCAATCCTATGCTCAGTCCACTCAATATGGTTGAACTGATTTATGACAACAAAGGAAAATCTACCTTAAAAATCATGAAGGAATGCAGGATGCAGGTTCATTATGTTTCCATAGACAACAATCAATACAAAACTGCCATTGCTTTGTTTTTGTCCGAAATCCTAAACATGGTGCTTAGGGAAGAAGAAGCCAATCCCGATTTGTATGATTTCGTCAGTTCATCACTGTCCTTTTTTGACCGCAAAGAAGAGGCTTATTCAGATTTCCATCTTTGGTTTCTTTTGCAGCTGAGCCGTTATCTCGGTTTTTATCCTCAAATCAAGCCGGGAGCTGCTTATTTTGATTTGATAAATGGCGTCTCTGCACGAGAAATACCAACCGGTGTATATGCAGAAACTGAACGCATGAAATTGCTCGAAATCCTAAGTGAGCTCAACTTTTTTGAACAAGTGACAAACCGCTTCAACCAGTCGCAACGAAAAATGCTTTTAGAACTGCTGCTCAAATATTATGAGATTCATTTGTATGATTTCAGATGGCCAAAATCATTGGAAGTACTGAATGTGGTATTTGAATAATCATCTGAATAACCGCTGCCTAATCGCTTCGTAAACACAAACCGCAGCCGCATTACTGACATTGAGTGAATCCACTCTACCCTTCATCGGAATTTTAATTTTAACATCCGAATGGGCATTCCAAAAATCACTGAGCCCGGTGGATTCGGTGCCCAAAACGATGGCCGAAGATTTGGTGAAATCGGCCTCATACAAATTTAGTGTATCCTCGCTCAGAAAGGTAGATACAATCTGTACATCGTTTTTCTTGAGCCAGTCAACAATATTTTCCTTGGTTTCAGCCAGTGTTTTGCAGGTAAAAACTGTACCCACACTGCTTCGGATGACATTTGGATTATAAAAATCGGTCAAGGGGTCGCAGACCACCAACAAATCAACGCCCGCACCGTCACAACTTCTGAGTACCGCACCCATATTTCCGGGTTTTTCAACCGCTTCTAAAATAACAATCATTGGATTTTTGGGTAGCCGAATCTCATTCAGCCTCAGTGTTTTGCTCTTGTAAATACCAATGATTCCGCCGCTTGTTCCCCGATAAGCAATTTGTTCAAACAAAGCAGCACTGAGCTTGATCTTCTCAGTTTGTGGAAGACGGAGGTCTGATTGATAAATTCCATTGGCCAAATAGAACTTTTGTGGTTCAAATCCGGCATTCAACGCAAGCCGATTTTCCTGTACACCTTCCACCACAAACAAGCCCGAAGATTTCCTTTCTCTCGACTTTTGCTGCAGTTTGAGGAGCTGTTTGATACCCGGGTTTTGGAGGCTTTCGATAAGCATGACATATATTATACCTCGGTTTTTTGACCGATAAATTTTCTTTTCAGCAGATGTTCCGCAATCTGCACTGCGTTGGTGGCTGCTCCTTTTCTCAGGTTATCACAAACAATCCAAAGATTGAGTGAATTTGGTTGTGAATAATCTCTTCTTATGCGTCCCACAAAAACCTCATCTTTTCCTTCGGCATACAGCGGCATTGGATAAGTCAGCGTGTCCGGATTGTCCTGTAGCTGCACACCCATTGCCCTTCTGAGAATTCTCCTGATTTCTGATTCTTCAAAATCATTTTTGAATTCAATGTTCACCGATTCGGAATGCCCTCCTTGAATGGGCACCCTCACTGCGGTGGCTGTCAACCCAATTTGCTCTTCCCCCATAATTTTTCTGGTTTCATTCAGCAATTTGAGTTCCTCTTTGGTATAACCGTTTTCTTCAAATGTATCGCAATGCGGTAATGCATTTTTGAAAATCGGATAAGGGTATTTCATTTTAGGTATTTCACCTTTGATTTCTGCTTCCAACTGATCCACTGCTTCCCTGCCCGTGCCGGTCACCGACTGATAAGTTGATACCACCACTCTTTGGATGCCGTATTTTTTATTTAAGGGATGAAGTACCATTACCAGTTGAATGGTGGAGCAATTCGGATTGGAAATGATTTTGTCGGATTCTTTAATTTTGAAGGCGTTTATTTCAGGCACCACCAAAGGAATATTTGGGTCCATGCGCCAGGCAGAAGAATTATCAATCACCCGGATTCCGGCATTTGCAAATACGGGTGCCCATTGTTTTGAAGTTTCACCTCCTGCAGAGAAAAGTGCTAGATCGGGTTGCATATCGATGGCTTGCTGAACCGAGAGTATTTTGTGTGTTTTGGATTTGAATTCAATTTCTTTCCCGACTGATTTTTCGGATGCCACCGGAATGAGTTTTGTTACTGGAAAGTTTCTTTGTTCGAGTACTTTCAGCATGATTTGTCCGACCATTCCCGTTACACCTACCACTGCCAATTTCA
>JAQVKJ010000060.1 GCA_028694715.1 Weeksellaceae bacterium
ATTGGAATAAATTTTTTACAATTTTTCAGCAAAAGCAATAATGTGCCCGTCCGGATCAGCAAAATAGCAAACTTTGTCGCCCCAGTCGCGGTCTTCTGGCGGACTGATTAGCTTGGCACCGGTTTGTTTTGCATTTTCAAATTCAATCTCTAAATCTTTGACAACCAAATAGAGTTCGCATCTCGGAATTCCGTTTCCGGTTTGTGGATGAGGTATTTTGTCAGAAAGGATTTTAGCGATGCCACTGTTGGGCATCAAACCTAATTTACAGGTTTGGGATAATTCAAATTCGGTCATGCCCGGTACATTCAGCACGGGATTCTTCCGAAGTAGTTTTGTATAAAAAGCGGTGCTCCTCTGCTGGTCTTCCACATAAAGAATGATTTCAGAAATCAAGATTCTGTTCATTGAGTTTAAATTTATATACTTTAAAATTATCAAAAAACAACCAACCAAAAAATTATCCTATTAATTTTCAGTCGATTCTCTTAAAAACGACAATGTCCTGAAATTCATTTGATTTGTTCCCGCTTTTCCAGAATCCATCAACGATTTTTACAATGCCCAAATTTTCAGCTTCGAGCATTTTCCTGAGTTTGAGTTTGTTTATGGCAACATTTCCGGCTTTGACCTCATCGCTCATCAGTTTGTAGCCGTTTTTGTTCACCCTGAAACTATATTCTCCGTTATCAATGATTTGTTTTTCATCGTTTTCATCATAAAGAAAAAAGGTTGAAAAAGCCAAGCCGTCTTTTTTCAGTACACGACTGATTTCTTTAAAGTAATTTTGAATTTCCTCTATCTGCATATGTGTGAAAAGCGAGAATGAGAATATTTTGTCAAAGCTTTCTGCTTTATAAGGAAAAACAAAATTCTCAGCTTTTTGTTTTGATGAATTATACAAATCGTTGTAAAGCGGAACATATTTGAATTTGAAATTACTAAAATCCCTTGCCAATCTTGAATTGCACCAGTCAACGCCCAATTTGACTACATCAAATCCGTCATAACTTCCTTGGGAATTCAGAAAAGAAGTTAGTGCGATGGCGGTTCTGCCGATGCCACTTCCAATGTCAAGTAATGCATCGTTTGGACGAAGATCAATGTTGTCAATCAATGTTTGTAACTGCAATTTACCTTGTTGGATAAATTTCTCGGAATTGGCCGGATAACCGGTATAAATCAAACCTTTGGGTGGAACATATTTGTGCCTTCCACCACTGATTGAGTCAAAAATATCAACCGGTAAAAAATAGAGCCGTCTAATCAAAAATCTTTGTTTAGCGGACAATCCGTACCAGATTTTTCTAAATTTAACTTTGTTCATTTTCTTTACTGAATAATTGTAATTAGCTGTTTGCGAAGTCCCAAATATACAAAACCAGTCTTATAATAAAAGCCAGAATTTAGCCAACAAAAAAAGCAAAATTCATACAGAATTTTGCTTTAGCATTTTAAATGATTCTGTTGTTTTATGCCACTTTCACATTTACTGCATTGAGTCCTTTTTTTCCTTGTGCTTCTTCATATACGACACTGTCACCCTCGCGAATTTCATTCAACAGTCCGCTGATGTGTACAAAAATGTCCTGACCTCCGTCGTTGGGGGTGATGAATCCAAAACCTTTAGATTCATTGAAGAATTTTACTTTTCCTTCTTTCATTGTTAAAAAATTTATAAAAATACTTTGGCTTCTGGCAAGCAAATTCTGAACATTAAATTTTTGTGAATTGACTGAACAGGAAAAGCAAAGGCAGATGCCCGAATTAATTTGAGTTGCAAATTTAGGTCATTTATTTTGAACAAACATCATTCCGAGTCATTTAACATGGAGTTTAATTGTTTAATATTTGTCCATGATTTTGTAAAAAATATAATCTGTGCGCAGAGGTTCGGCGATTCCAGACTGACGAAACAGCAGTGCCAGCTGACCTCTGTGGTAGGTGCCGTGGTTGGATAGGTGGTAAAAAATATCGCCCAACGATACTGTTGAAATACCGCCTTTCGAATTTTTGAATGAAATCTTCTCACTCAGTTCTCTTGTGGACAATATTTCATAAGTGATTCTATGGTTTTGTTCATTGATTTCAAGCAAATCCTCTGGTGGATGTATGATCCAGCGGTCATTGTCGGCTTTGCCCGTACATCGGTTGTTCCAAAAAATGTGTGAATTGAGCAAATGGCTCATCAGTTCTTCCACTCTTTTGGGAAATTCACCAACTTTGGGCGCTATGACTTTGATGAGCTCGGTGTTGCACCAATCGTTGTACTCAAAAAAATCCAGCAATCTTTCTTTGGCATTCATGAAATTCAGATATTTGTTTGTAATCCCCAAAAGTAAATAAAATCAACGAGTTTTTGTGTTTGAATTTAATTCTAAGGTTTTATATATTTTTATTGAAATAAAAAAACAACCTACTCAATTTATTCGGATTATTAAATTCAAATCCTGTTTGGTCAAATCGTAAATTAACACTAAATTTGCAACCCAAATTAAAAATTAATTAAATGACTCATTACGAAACTGTTTTCATTTTAACTCCCGTTCTGTCTGATACTCAGGTGGAGGAAGCAGTTAAAAAAGTAAACGATTTCCTTTCTGAAGCGAAAGCCGAAATCGTAGCGCAGGAGGATTGGGGCCTGAAAAAATTGGCCTACTCAATCCAGAACAAAAGAAATGGATTTTACCATTTGATTGAATTCAAAACCGATAACCATGACTTGGTTTCTGCTTTGGAGCTGATGTACAAGAGAGATGAACGAATCATCCGTTATTTGACCGTCAAACTGGATAAACACGGTATTGATTGGGCTGAAAAGAGAAGACAAAAGATTAAAACAGAAACCGTTAAAGCTTAAAACAGAAATTATGGCAATCGATGATTTAGCAAAAAAAGCTGCAGAAGGAGGCGAAAGCGAAATCCGCTATTTGTCTCAACTCGATATTGATACACAAGCCACAAAGAAATTTTGCCGTTTCAAAAAATACGGTATCAAATATGTGGATTACAAAGACCCTGACTTCCTGTTGCAGTTTGTGAACGAACAGGGAAAAATTCTTCCCAGAAGATATACCGGAACTTCATTGAAATACCAAAGAAAGGTTGCGACCGCCATCAAACGAGCACGCCACATGGCATTGATGCCGTTCATTGGAGACCAGATTAAATAATTTTAAACCTAAAATACAGTAAAATGGATGTGATTTTAAAACAAGATGTGGAAAATTTAGGTTTCGAATTCGAAGTTGTATCGGTCAAACCGGGGTACGCCCGAAATTTTCTGATTCCACAGGGAAAAGCAGTGATTGCAACCCCCAAACAGAGAGAAGAATTGAACAAAACTTTGGAAGCACGAAAAGCCGAAGAAGATAAACTGATAGCCGACGCCAAAGAAAAGTCAGCCAAACTGGAAGGATTAGAGGTGAAAATCGAAGCCAAAGTAGGTGCCGGAACCAAACTTTTTGGCTCTGTGAACAACGCTGATTTGGCCAAAGCATTGAACAATGCAGGCATTGAGATTGAAAGAAAACACATTAGAATTGCAGGAAATACCATTAAAAGATTGGGCAAAAGCACTGCAAGAATTCGTTTTCATAGAGATGTTGAAGTAGAGTTTGAATTCGAGGTAATACCGGATCAGGATTCCATCAGAAGAGCTGAAGCTGCTGCAAAAGCAAAAGCTGAGGTTGCGAGAATGGACGCTGAAAGAGCTGCGGCTGCCGAGAAATCCGAAGAATCAAGTTTTAAATACGACAATCCCCTGCTGGCGGGACAGCCCAAAAGTGAAGCCAGTGTTGAGGCTGAGACAGAAACAGAAGTCAATGCTGAAGTTGAATCTGCTGACACTCAACCTTCTGAAGGTGAGGCTTCTGAAGAAGCATAAAATAATTTTATATAGAGAAAACCACTCCATCGAGTGGTTTTTTTTTATTAATGTTTTTGTTGCCCACAACATACTTGCGATGAATAGATTTTATTTTATTCTTTTTGTAGTACTTAATGTTGTATTCAATTCGGATGGAACACCGAAGATTTTATTGGGTGTTCAGGAACAATTGGGCAATGAATGAAAATTGAATGCCATTGACTCAGAGAGTTTCTTTTGGGTTCATTCTCACAGAGGGGATGTAGATTTTAGCTTATAAGTTTAAACAATTTCTGCACTCAATCCTCGGTCGAGCAGTGCAGTACACATGGGTTCGAGAAAATAGAAGCTTCCGGATTTCACATCGCATTTGCCCTTGAAATGCACCAGCCAAGTGCATTGTTCGGCCTGAATGGGGGTGTGGTGGCAGATTGCAATCAGTGATTCAATCACAAAATCAAAAGTATTGACATCATCGTTGTGCAGAACAAGTACCCGTTTTTCACCCTCATCTGTCAGTACACCTACCTTGGAATCGTCTTGCCATTGCGGCTTTGTGTGAAACTTTGTATTCAATTTTGAAATGCTTTTGTTTTGTACTTCATTGCAATCCATTCATCTTCCTGTTTTCGTGAGGCCAATTCAAGCCCCAAGTCTGTACAAAGCGTGTTGATGTCATCAAAATCAAACTCCATCAAACCGCTAAGTATCAACTCTCCATTTGCAAAGTTAAGGCATTTTATATATTCTGGTATATCAGCCATCAATATGTTTTTGTTAATATTGGCCAGAATGATGTCATATTTGTGTCTGCCCAACAAGGAAGCATCGCCCAGTTTTACGACAATTTCCACCTGATTCCGTTTTGCGTTTTCTAAAGAGTTTTCAGTAGCCCAATTGTCTATGTCAATGCCTTCCACGGTGGTTGCACCTCTCTTTTTGGCGAGAATGCCCAGTACCGAAGTTCCACACCCCATATCGAGAACGGATTTTCCACTCACGACGGTTTCGAGTACATATTCAAGCATCATCCGGGTGGTCTGGTGGTGTCCGGTGCCGAAAGACATTTTTGGCTGAATTACAATTTCATATTCAATTTCAGGTCTGGGTTCATGAAATTCCGCTCTGATATAACATTGATTGTCAATCAATATGGGTTTGAATCCGGATTCCCAAACTGCATTCCAGTTTTGTTGCTTAATTTCATTTATTTCATAACTGATTTGAGCACCGTGAATTCCTTCTAACTGTGTTTTAACGAATTCCTCATCCTCAAAACCGGTTTTTACATAGGCATTCAGCCCTTCATCTGTTTCTTCAAAACTTTCAAAATCAGATTCTGAGAGCTTGGCAAGCAGAATCTCTGTCCAAGGTGAATTCGGATGAATGGTAAATTTGTACTCGATGTAATTCATTTCCAAATGTGCAACAAAAGTCTGTTGTTTATTATTTTCTTGCCGATATAATGGCAGTGAATTCATCAAAATCCAGAGATGCACCTCCAACCAATGCGCCGTCCACATCGAACTGGTCAAACAAGTCGCTGGCATTGCCCGCATTTACACTTCCTCCGTACAGTATGGTGGTGTTGTGCGCCACCTGCAGACCGTGCTGTTCGCCAATGATTTTTCTAATAAAGGAATGCATTTCTTGCACCTGATCTGGTGCTGCGTTCTTTCCGGTACCGATGGCCCAAACAGGTTCGTAAGCCACAATCAGATTTTGTTTCAGATTCTCTGAAGACTGTCTCTCCAAGGCAACGCTTACCATTTCTCTGACCACATCAAAATGTTTACCTGACTCTCTGTCTTCCAGCTTTTCACCCACACACAATATCGGACTCATCTGGTTTTCGTACAGATGGGTGATTTTTTTGCCAATGTATTTATTGACTTCGTGGTGATAGGCCCTGCGCTCAGAATGACCTACAATACTGGTTTTTGTCCCCACTGACAGCAGCTGTTCTGCAGAAACATCACCCGTATAGGCACCATTGGGCATGGCAGACACATTTTGTGAAACAATGGTGATGGAACTGTTTCTCAAATCTTTGTTCATTTGTTCCAAATAAAGATGGCTTGGTGCTATGAAAACTTCTGCTACTGGTTTGTGTATTTTTACCCAAGTGTTCAACCTCAGGGCAAGTTCCTTTGCTTGCGGCAGTGTCAGGTTCATCTTCCAATTGGCGGCGACAATTTTCCTTCTCATATGTTGTAATTTTTATATTTTCAACTATTTTTAATTATGCATTATAAATTTAACCAAAATAATAATCTTAACGAAAGATATAATCAATTTTTATGAAAATTAATTTAATATCATTGTAATCTGACCTTTGGGTCGAGTATTCCGTACAGTATATCGACCAGTATATTGATGATAATAAATGTGACTGCAATCACGAGTACTGCAGCCGTAACCACGGGCAAATCCAGCGTGTTCAGCGCATTCACAATTTCTTTTCCCAAACCGTTCCAACCAAAAATAAATTCAACGAAAACCGCTCCGGCCAACATGGAGGCAAACCAGCCAGAAGTCGCCGTAATTACAGGATTCAACGCATTTTTCAATGCGTGTTTTCTGATGACAACTCTGGGTTTCAATCCTTTTGCAAAGGCCGTTCGGATGTAATCTTGGCCCATTACTTCGAGCAATGAATTCCTTGTGAGTTGTGTAATAACTGCCAGTGGTCTGATGCCCAGGGTGAAAGCAGGGAGAATCAGATTTTTTAACGACAGATGTTTTCCTTCGCCCATATCGTCGATTTCATAAAGACTTCCGGTCATGTTAAAACCGGTATATGAATGAAGCAGAAAAGCAAAAATATATGCGATAATGATGGCCGAAAAGAATGAAGGTATGCTCATGCCCAAACTGGTAATGACCAATAAACTCCGGTCGATCCAACTGTCTTTGACCAGTGCAGACCAAATGCCAAGTAGTATGCCGATGACTGAGGCAAACGATATGGCACTGATGGCTAAAACCATAGTGTTGGGAAGGGTTTCAGCCAATATGTCGGCAACCGGTTTTCCCTGTCTTTGAAAAGAAGTTCTGAGGTAAGGATATTTTAGGAGTACACTAAAATTATTGCCGGTATATAGCGTTTTTCCGTCGTATTTATTACTCTCAAGTGAAGTGTATGATTCTCCTGCCTGGCTGTGAAATGAAACAGGAGATAAATCATTCAGATAATAAAAGTATTGCTTCCAAACGGGCTGGTCTAAGCCTAAGTTTTTCCTGATTTTCGCAAGTTGCACAGGGTCTTCTTTCTGGTCGAGCATCATTCGTGCAGGATCGCCTGGAAAAACGCTGAACAATAAAAACACCACAGTTGTCACTCCCAAAAGCGTCAGAAGGCCGTAAAAAATCTTATTTGCGAGGTAACGAAGCATTTTATGTTCAGCAATCTGTGGTTTTCAAAAATTGTCTTCAATAATATCTGCTGCAGAAGGAAGCGGATTGTTGTGGTATTTGTCCACAACTGTTCCGTTTTTCAGCACAACAATTCCCGGATTACTTCTGATAATGGTTTT